>JAYVDN010000687.1:0-2291 GCA_043749385.1 Polaromonas sp. | reverse complement strand
TTTGTGAAGCAGCGACCATTAACTCAAAGGCTAGCAGGTTTTTTCGCCGCCTCCAAGCTCAATCTACGCAACGCGCCATAAGCGCACAAATGAGCCCGTAACCCCATGAACTCTTTAACCTTAACTTCTGCATTCGCCCCCAGCCGTGCCCAAACCGCCCGCGCATCCGCGGACCCTTACGCCAGCGAAGCGCAAACTGCTGCTTTGCTACGCACAGGCGCGCAATACCGCCGCGAGCGGATGGACGCGCAAGACATGATCACTACGGAAGAAGCCGCCGCTCTCGCTGGCACCACGCGCGTCACTATCAACGCTTGGATTAAAGCGGGGCGCTGCATTGGCGTGGCCCATTTGCGCCGTGGATTTAAGCTGCCTCGGTGGCAATTCGAGCCTGCGGTATGGGCTGCCTTAGAGCCCTTAGCTAAGCAGTTGGATACCGATGATGGCTGGCGTGTGATCGGCTTTTTAGAAACGCCCTTACCAGCGCTAGGCGGGCTCACCCCGCGCACGGCGCTAGAGCAAGGCGTGGGCACCGATCGCGTGCTAGCACTGGCAACAGCAGAAGCCCACTGAACTTCACTCCATGAAATTGCATGAACTTAACCCGCCCGTTATATAAATCCCCAAACAAGCGCGGTGGTATCGCATCCAAAGACTCAAAGCATTGAAAGGCAGCGTACGCATCAACGGCTTTGTGCTGGCACCAGTGGCCTGTTGGCCAACCGTTTTGACCTACAGTCACAGGCAACGGCCTATGTGGCCGACAGCGCTGAAACGGCGCTCTACGAGTCATTGTTTCGGCGCGAGGCTCGCAGTTGCACGATGGAGAGCCTAAACCAACGCGCTTTGGTCACGTTTGAAACTGCACACAGCATCCGTATTGCAGACCTGCGGGGACACGAAGAACCGTTCCCGGTGCTGCAATCGCTGCGTTACGAGGACACGCAGCAACTGGCGCAAGACTGTTGGCATCAAGGCTTGCAAGGTGTGCTGTACGCATCGGCCCAGCATCCGCACCATAGCTGCTTGTGTCTTTTTGCCAATGCCATCGCCAGCATGCGCAGACTCACGGTCACGCCACTGGTTGCGCCGCTCAGTAACCGTCTGCACAAAGCCGTGGTTAACGCGGCACACGGCTCGCGGGTACCACTGCTGGCCTAGCATACGCCGCGTCACACAGCGTTAAGCAGCGAAGCGCCAGCGCTTGGGGCGCGCACTCTTCATGGCTGGCGTGGCAGGGAAAACACCCGATGCATCGGCCAGCCGGGTGCATACACTTTGGCACAGTAGTTGCTGATCGGTTTGTACCTTCGCACCGTCGTTCAACCACCCTCACTGAAAGACTTTTATGCCCCACACCTCGTTTACCCACCCCCACTCGCGCCGCACCACCCTCAAGTTGCTGGCCACTGGCGCTGCCGCGCTGGCTTTGCCGGCCTACGCGGCCTGGCCAGACAAGCCAATCAAAATCATCGTGACTTTTCCACCGGGCGGGGCCAGCGACATTGTGGCGCGCGTGATGGCCGAGCAGTTGGCCAAGAGCCTGGGCCAGCCGGTGGTGGTAGACAACCGGCCGGGCGCGGGCGGCAGCGTGGGCGGCACGCTGGTGGCCCAGGCGGCGGCTGATGGCTACACGCTGATGCTGTCCAACTCCACGCCGGTCTCCATTGGCCCGTTTGCGCTAGAAAAGTTGCCTTACGACCCGATTGAGGCGTTTACCCACATTGCCTCGGTAGGCGCTGCGCCCTGCGTGGTGATGGCCAACCCGGCGGCGGGGCTGCGCACCATCACCGACATCGAGGTGCAGGCGCGCAAAACCGGGCGGCTGGATTTTGGCTCGGGAGGCCCGGCGTCGATTGGCCATATCTACGGCGAGCTGATGAAAAAAGAGCTGGGCCTGAACCTGGTGCATGTGCCCTACCGGGGCGGCGCGCCCATGACCACCGATTTGATCTCGGGCGTTATCCCCGTGGGCATTGACGTGCTCACGGCCTATCTGCCATTTTTTAAAACCGGCCAGCTCATACCGCTGGCGGTCACGTCTGCCAAGCGCTCAACCTTGGTACCCGATGTGCCCAGCGTGGCCGAGCTGGCCAGCTACCGCTCTCTGGTGCTGGACAACTTTTTTGGCATCTCCGGCCCGGCCAAAATGCCGCCCGATGTGGTGGCGCGGATCAACACCGCCTGCAACGAGATACTGGCCCAAGCCGACATCAAAAAATGCATGCTGGATTTGGGCATTACTGTTACGCCGGGCACGCCTGCCGCCTTTACCAGCTATGTGCGTCAAC
>JAYVDN010000686.1:0-2511 GCA_043749385.1 Polaromonas sp. | reverse complement strand
GGCCGACAACGCGAAGACGCAGAAGTACAGCCCTTGCAATGCCATTGAAGGCCTTCTAGTGGCCAAGGATGCGGCGGCAGAGTTTTTGCCCAAGATTGCGGAGATTTATGCGGCCAAGGGCGTGGAGATGCGCTGCGATGCGGCTGCCAAGGCACTGCTAACGTTCTCCGTTCGGACTGAGCCCATCGAAGGCCAGCGTGCCCCCATCATCAACGATGCCACCGAGCAGGACTGGTTTGAAGAATACCTGGCCCCCATCATCAGCATCAAAGTTGTCGATGGGTTGGACGCAGCGATTGCGCACATCAACCACTACTCATCGCACCATACCGACGCCATCATCACCAGCAACCACATGCACGCCCAGCGCTTTTTGCGTGAGGTGGACTCGGCCAGTGTGATGGTGAACACCAGCCCGCGTTTTGCCGATGGCTTTGAGTTTGGCCTAGGGGCGGAGATTGGTATCAGCACCGATAAATTTCACGCGCGCGGGCCGGTGGGCATCGAGGGGCTGACTTCACTCAAATACGTCGTGTATGGCGACGGCGAAGTGCGCACTTGAGCTGTGCATTCTGTCAGGGTTAATGGAAGGAATCAGGTAACGCAAAAAACACTAAAAGTAAAACCAAAAAACGCAAAATTAGAGATGGATGACGCGGCACTGAGTTAGATGAATTTTTTTGCGTTTTTTGCGAATTTTTTGCGCTTTTCGCGTTACCTCTGAACCCGTCTTGCAAAAGAGCCATTAGCCATGTGCCAACTCCTCGGAATGAACTGCAACACGCCGACGGACATTACGTTCAGCTTTAGCGGCTTTGCGCAACGCGGCGGCAACACCGACCACCATGGCGACGGCTGGGGCGTGGCATTTTTTGAAGGGCAGGGGGACGACGCGCAAAGCGGCAAAGGCCTGCGCCATTTCGTAGACCACACCAGCGCCGCTACGTCCCCCGTGGCCGAGCTGATTCGCCGTTACCCGATCAAAAGCAAAAACGTGATTGCGCATATCCGCAAAGCCACGCAGGGCGTGGTGGCGCTGGAGAACTGCCACCCCTTTGTGCGCGAGCTGTGGGGCCGCTACTGGGTGTTTGCGCACAACGGCGACTTGAAGAACTTTGCCCCGCGCCTGCACGGCAGCTTTCGCCCTGTGGGCAGCACCGACAGCGAGCTGGCCTTTGCCTACATCATGCAAGAGCTGGCCAAGTCGCATGCAGGAGTGCCGAGTGTGGCCGAGCTGACGATTACCTTGCGCGAGATTGCTGCGCGCATCGCCCCGCACGGCACGTTTAATTTTTTGCTCTCCAACGGCCAGGCGCTGTGGGCGCATGCCTCTACGAATCTGTACTACGTGCTGCGCCAGCACCCTTTTGCGCATGCGGCGCTGGTGGACGAAGACGTTACCATCAACTTTGCCGAGCACACCAGTGTGCATGACCGTGTGGCGGTGGTGGTGACTGCGCCGCTGACTTCTAACGAGGTGTGGGTGCAAATACCGCCTGGGCAAGTGGTGGTGTTTGTGGACGGCCAGACGACGCGCTAAAGATAGTCTTTGAGTTTGAGCTTGGTTGCTTTTGTATTCGGTATGCGGGCGCTTGGTTTTGTAAGGGATCAGGTCGGCGGGCGCTCAACCGCCAGTGCAGACACCCCCCCTTTCTCGCACGGCGGGTCTTGCACCACGGCAGACACACCCTACTCGCTGCCCTGGTGCTTGGCTTGGACGGCGTAGCGGCATAAAGGAGGAGCAGTTGGCCATAGGCCAACGCGGGGGACAGCCGCGGAGCCGTCCAAGCCAAGCGCCGGGGCGTACAAACACCCTGTGCCCACAAGCCTGGGCGTACAAGCACCCTGCGCCTATAGCCAAACCAAGCCGACCGCAAAACAGTCCACGCCCATCAGCGTCATGAATTTCGCAACAGTCAATGCGCCTTCACCCACCCAGAACGCAACATCCAACCCGCCATCGGCTGCGTGAGAAACACGGTGCACAAAATGCGCGTGAGATGGAACGACGTGACGATGGGTGCGCCGTAGCCAAAGGTCTTGGAGATGATGCCCATCTCGGTCATGCCGCCGGGGGCTAGAGAGAGAAACGCCGTCATCACCGGCAGGTTCGCACCCATGGCGATCAGCATGGCTGCGCCGATGCAGACGGCGAGAATAGCCACCGTCACCGCTGCTACCGCTGCCAAAGTGCGCGGCGCGCGGGTGAAGAATTCGGGGGTCATGTTTTGGCCCAGGCCCCAGCCAATTACCAACTGCGCGGCCAGCAGGCCCAGGTCGGGCATGTGGGCGAGCAGGCCTTGGGAGGCGCAGGCACCACTGACTACCAGCGCACCCAGCACCCATGCGTTAGGAACATGCCAACGCGAAAAAATCCAACCCACCAGCGTGGCTACGGCCAGTAACGCTGCGGCCCCGTGCAAGGCCAGCGCGTCCACCCCCACAGACGGCGGCACACTGGTTGCGCCTGTCGCCCAGACGATAAACGACGCGCCAAAGGTCACCATCATG
>JAYVDN010000685.1:0-1790 GCA_043749385.1 Polaromonas sp. | reverse complement strand
CGAGCAGAACTCTCCAACCCGAGCTGTGAGCTATGCGGGCGTCAACCACTTCACCAACTGCTGCGCGACCTGCGGGCTAGACAGCAACTGCATATGGTTGGTGCGGTAGACGATGCGCTGCGCTGCTTTGGCAAACAGCAGGCTGCGCCTGGCGTCGCCATGTTGGCCCAGGGCGCTTTGCAAGGGCACCAGGCCATCGCCTACTACCCGCTCTGCCAGCGGACTGCGCTGGGCGGCGATGGTGGCAGCTACGGTGTAGCAGGCTACGCCCTCGGGCAAGGGTACCGGGGTGCGTCTATCGGGTTGGCGGCGAAAGCGGTCTTGGCCTTGCCAATCTGCTTGCACCACCTGGCCGTAGCGCAGGTCGGTAATGCCGCTGCTTCTAAGCTGACCCAGCTTGGCGAAGGGTTTGGAATATGGCGTACTGCCCAAAATAATATCTACCCAGTTACCCGCCTTCTCCAGCGGCGCGCCGTGGTGCGGTGTGCCCAGGAAGACGATGCTTTTCAAGTGCTGTAGCCAATCGGCATGGCCCTGCTGCGCGCAGTGCACGGCGCTGCGGATGACCAAGCCGCCCATGCTGTGCACCAGCACGGTGATGTCGGTAATGGCTTGCGGCCAGTGCGCGGCTAAAAGGCCTAGTTGCTCAGACAAGTTGCGGCCATTCTCTGAGGTGTGCAGGCCCGTGTTGTAGCGTACATAAACGGGGGTATAGCCTAACGCGCTGGCAAGGGATTGGCCATGGTCGATTGCGATGGTGGGGCCAGACTTATCGGCTTGGTGCTGCGCCGACCATTGCAGATCATTCATGCACAGGCCGTGCACAACGAGCAGCACTTTGCCAGTCACTCGGGCTTTCGCGGGCATGGCTTGCCAGTCAAGGGCTTGCCCTGCCAAGCGCAACGTCATCTGCGTGGCCAGTGGGTTACTGCTGGCAGCCAAGTGGTCGCCCAGCACGCCGTTCAGTGCGGCCAGCACGGCCTCGCGCTCGGGGGTGCTGGTGTTCAAGCCAGTTGACAGCTCCAAATAAGGCTCTAATTTGGCCAAGGCTTTGTCCAGGCCTTTAGCTACCAACTGCGTCACACCACGCACGCTTTGGTACACCAGCCCGGTGATACCGCCGGTTTTCCCGCTGGTCATTTTGCCTACGCCCAGCGTACCCCATACCGACTGGTGCACGCCCTCGGCCATGCGCACTACGCCCTGGGTGGCTTGGGTAGTCAGTTGCGCAACGGCCCGCAGGTCCGTCGGGCGAAGGTGTTGCAGGGGGTTTTTGGATGCGGGTGTTGCCATAGTGCAGCGCGGGCGATGAAAAATCGTCAAGCGCAACCTATTGTGCGCTGTTGTGCGCTGTTGTGCGCTGTTGTGCGCTATAGAAAAAGAAGGTCCGCAACGAAACAAATGCCGTTTATCTCCTGCGCTTGCCTTTGCCCTTAGCCGCCGCCTTCTTTACCGCAGCACGCAAGGCCTGAATAGGCGAAGCAGGCGCGCGGGCGGGGGATTTGTTGGGGGACGCTTTAACGGAAGATTTGCGGGACGTTGGCGCGGCGTGGTCTCTACCAGCATCGCGTGGGGTGTCTCGGGCAATATCACGGGGCGCAGCACGTTCGCCGCCTTTGTCACGCCTGCGCATGGGCTTGCCTGACGAGTCTTCTTGCGCGTCCAGGCGCACGATGCCGCCCGACGGTAGGCGCACGGCCTCTCCTTCGCGTACAAGGCGGACGTCGATCTTGCGGCCATCCAGATCGACCCGGCTCACCTGCACGCGCAGGCGGGTGCCATTGGCGTAG
>JAYVDN010000684.1:0-4276 GCA_043749385.1 Polaromonas sp. | reverse complement strand
CTGCTTGGCGGCAATCACCTCGGCCAGCTCGCGCAGGCGGGCAAACTTGCCGCTGTCGGCTGCCTGCCAAGCTGCATCGCCCAGCCATTGCGAGGGGTGGTTGCAGATCTGCTTGAAGCGCATCAGGTAGGCCAGCACGATGCCTCTGCGGGCGATGCCATCAGACTCTTCCAGCGCCTTGGCCAGGTCTTTGACGCTGGCTTGGTACAGCGCGGCCTGGCTGGGGCTCAGGTGGCACCAGGCCTGCACTTCGGTTTTATCTGGCAGGTCGGAGATGACGCGTTTGTCGCTTTTGAGCCTGCGCAAAATATAGGGCTGCACTAGGCTGCGCAGCGGGCCAAAGTGCTGGGTCTCGGCCAGGCGTTTGGTGAAGTCGCCAAACACCTTGCCGCTGCCCAACAGGCCGGGGTGGGTAAAGTCAAACAGACTCCACAGGTCGGACAGGCGGTTTTCTACTGGCGTACCGGTCAGCGCGATGCGCGACTGGGCCTTGAGCTTCTTGACTTGCTGGGTTTGTTTGGCGCTGGGGTTTTTCAGCGCCTGCGCTTCATCAGCCACCGCCAAGCGCCATGGCATCTCGGTGAGGGCGGGTAGCTTGAGCAAAGTGCCGTAGCTGGTGATGACCAGGTCGGCCTGCGCAAGTTGCTGCGCATCCAGACTTTTCATCTGCGCGCTGGGCATGGCGGAGGGGTGCACTACCAAGATGCGCAGTGACGGGGCAAAGCGCTCGGCCTCGGCGGCCCAGTTGGCCAGCAGGGAGGCGGGGGCGATGAGCAGGCTGGGCTTATGCGCCACGTCGTTTGGCTTGACTTTTTTAGCTGCTGCGCCGGAGACGGTGGCCGTGCCCATCGCCTCGCGTTTGAGCACCAGCAGCAGCGCCAGCACCTGGATGGTTTTGCCCAAGCCCATATCGTCGGCCAGGCAGGCACCCAGGCCCAAACGGGTGAGCAGGTAGAGCCAGCGCACCCCCGCCTGCTGGTAGGGGCGCAGCGTGGCTTTCAGTTCTGCGCCAGGGTTGACTTGCGCCAAGCCCTCGGGCTGGCGCAGCCCGCGCAAGGTCTCTGCCAGCCAGGGCCCTGCGCTGACCTCAGACCATTGGGCATCGTCCGCCTCCACGCCGTTGTCAATGGCGGCATGCGACAGCAGGCGCATGGCCTGGGCAAAGGGCAGGCCGTCGGCGGCGGCTTGTTCTACTGCCTGGAAGCGCTCTAGCAAGCGGGTGAGCTTTTTGTGGTCAATCTGCACCCACTGGCCGCGAATCAGTTGCAGGCCGTCGCTTTGCGTGAGCAGGCTGCGCACATCGGCGGCGCTGAGGCTTTGGCCGTCCAGCGTCACTTCCATATTGAAGTCCAGCAGCGCTGCCATGCCCAGCTGGGACGGCGGCGCAGCGCCTATGCTGGCCTTGACGATGGGCTGGCTGGGCCGGCCGGTTTGCCAGTTGCTGGGGGTACGCACCACAATGCCTGCGGCCTCGATCTTGGCCACATCGGTTAAAAACTGTAGCGCCTCTTGCGGGCTCCAGCGCATGGGGTGGTAAATCTCATTGGCCTGCACCATGGCTTGCAGCCAGTCGCATTGCTGGGCAGCGCGCTGCACCGGCAGCAGCAGGGAGAGCAATTGCTGGCGGCTCTTGCCATCAGAAAACTCGGCCAGCGCCTTGGACAGCGGCAGGTGCTGCGCCTTGCCGTGGCTGGAGAGGCGCGAGGTGTAGGTGGCGAGAAAGGCAAACGGTGCGTCAGGGTCTTTGCGGTTTTCGGCCAGGTTAAACACCACACGGCCCACCAAGTTCCAGGCCGGGTGGCGCTGCTTTAAAAAGTCTTGCAGAGCGAGTTTGGATTCGGCAAGCTCAGCATGCAGCGCCGCGTCCAGCGCTTGCCACAGAGCGCTTAAAACGTCAGCGTTGAGGTATTCCACGCCCTGCATCGGTGGTGCATCGGCAATCCATGCGTCCAGCGCCGCCGCGTCGGGCAGGGCCACCGCTATCTCGGCATCTTGCGGCGTAGCGCATAAAAGCGTCACATAGCGCACCGCAAAGTCGCGCCACCAAGCCCACGCAGGCGGCAGCGCGCTGGATACCTGCGTTGCACCCAGGTGCAGCAAGGCGTGACCGGCCCCAAGCTCGAAGGCCTGGCCCAGCTGCGCTTGCAATGCAGCAGGCAAGGGCGGCGCATCGTCCATGGCGATACTGTGCAACGCACCATGCGGTGTGAGTAAGGGTGCCAGAGGTTGGGTGGATGCTGAGCTGGTAGCGCGAGAGAGGGCGACTTCGGTCATAGGCAAAGCGGTGGTTGAACGTATGCAGGGCAGTTTAACGCCACCGGATGTGTGCTGATGATTTTATGATTTTTAGGCCTCTAGCCCAATGAAATGTTGCGCAAGCAGCTATTTTATGTATAGCGAGTCACGTCAAATCACCATCTGCAAGAGGCGTATTTTCGGGCGATACGCTTCGTTTTTGAAGCGCATAGGTCGTATTTGGGTCTACAGGCACAGCAGATGGACTGTAGCTTGACGCTCCCCCTAGCGTTTCTCCAAAATCAACAGCGCAATGCCACCCAGTATCGCCCCCGAGGCCAGCAGCATCGTCAAGGTCAGGGTTTCGCCCAGCAGCACTACGCCGCCCAGCGCGGCTATGACAGGCACGCTGAGCTGCGCGGTGGCGGCCTGGGTGGCTTTGAGGGCGGGCAGGGCTTGGTACCACAGCACATAGCCCAGGCCCGAGGCCAGCGCGCCCGATGCTGCGGCCAGCATGAGGCCGCTAGCGTCCCACGACAGGTTGCGCCACATCAGCGCATTCAGGAGCAGTGCCAGCGGCACGGTGCGCATAAAGTTGCCTGCGGTGACCTGGGTGGGGTTGGCCGTGCCCAAGCTGTGCGCGCGTTTGCCTTGCACGGTGTAGACGCTCCAGGCCAGGCCCGCGCTCACCATCAGCAGCGCACTCAACAGGCTGGGCACTATCAGCCCCGGCAGCATCAGCACCACCAGGCCCGCCAGTGCACAAGCAAAGCCCACTGTTTGCAGCTTGCTTAAACGCTCCCCCTGCACCAGCGCGTAGCCCATCATGCTGGCCTGCACCGAGCCGAACAGCAGCAGCGCGCCCGTGGCCGCCGACATGCTGACATAGGCATACGAGAAGCACGCCGCATAGGCAAAAAGCGCGCAGGCCGACAACCAGTTGCCCGCGCGGGCTGTGCCCCCTGTAGCGCTGCCGCCAGCCTTGCCCGCAGCAGCTTGCCAGCGCACCAGCAGCCACAGCATGCAGGCACCCGACGCCATGCGCACGGTGGTAAAGGTGGCTGCGTCGATGCTGGTATTTTTTAGCGCCATGCGGCACAGCAGCGAATTGCTGGCAAACGCTAACATCGACAAGGCGACTAAAGCTACCAAGCGAAGGCGGGTCATGGTGGTGCTGCGAGCGGCCTTACACCACGCCTTGCGCGCGCAAGCTGGCAATCTGCGCCGCCGTATACCCCAGCTCGGCGAGTAACTCGTCGGTATGCTCACCCAGTTGCGGCGGCGGGCGCGTAAATGGCGTGGGGATGGCCGACATGTCTACCGGGTGCGGCGTGAGGGGGAAGGGCTGGGCCATGCCGCCAAAGGGGCGGGGTGTGAGCAGGCCGGTGGCTTGGACGTGCGGGTCGTCTAGCGCCTCTTGCGGGGTGTAAACCGGGCCGCTGGGGATCTTGGCCTTGGCCAGTGCGGCCAGCACCGCGTCGCGGGTCTGGCCATCGCACCAGGCCTGCATTACCGCGCTGATGGCTGCGCTGTGCTCGCCGCGCAGCACGTCGCTGGCAAAACGCGGGTCGCTCTTCATCTGCGGCGCGCCCACCAGGCCGCACCAGCGGTCAAACATGGCCTGGCCTACCGACTGCACCAGCAGCCAGCCGGTTTGGGTTTTGAACACATCACCCGGCCCGCCCAGGTAGCCACGGTTGCCCTGCGGAATGCGGTTGGGCTTTTTGACTGCTTGCTCGATCAACACTGAGTTGCCCATGATCAAAGCCGAGCGCAGTAGCGAGCCCTCGACCAACTGGCCTTTGCCCGATTTTTCGCGGGCCCACAGAGCGGCCAACGTCCCCATGGCGCAGGCCTGGGCGGTAGAAAAATCCACATAGTTGGCGGCTGTGCGCGCGGGCGCGTCGGGCGTACCCGACATGTACATGCTGCCGCTCATGGCCTGGCCCACGCCGTCAAAGCCCAGGCGCTGGCTGTAGGGCCCGCCTGCGCCATAAGCCGTGACGCTGGTGAGCACGATGCGCGGGTTCAGCGCCGATAG
>JAYVDN010000683.1:0-2319 GCA_043749385.1 Polaromonas sp. | reverse complement strand
AAAACAAGGCGAGGTAAAGCCTTGGCTGGCACGCGTGCTGGTGGGTATGACCTTTGCCGGCTGGGTAGCCACCTTAGCAGGCTGGTACGTCACGGAGATTGGCCGGCAGCCGTATTTGGTCTACGGCGTGCTCACCACCGCGCAGGCTGCGGCCGACATACCCACCCCTATGCTGGGCACCACTTTGGCCATGTACTTGCTGCTGTACGCAGGCCTGCTGGTGGCCTACGTGTCGGTGGTGTTCCACATGGCGCGCAAGGCGGGATACCTTGTCAATGTCGTTGATGCTAAAGCGCGCGTTGGCGATTCACCCAATGGGCTGCGAACGGCGATGGCTTGATAAAACTGAACAAGGAGCAACGGCAATGCACGCGTTAAATAACTTCGACGACTGGCTGCCCGTCATCTTCATGGCGGTGATGGGTCTGGCCATGCTGGCCTATGTGGTGCTGGACGGCTACGACCTGGGCGTGGGCATTTTGCTGCGCCGCGCCAGCAGCGAGGACAAAGACGTGATGGTCAGCTCCATCGGCCCGTTTTGGGACGCGAATGAGACCTGGCTGGTGCTGGGCGTGGGCATCCTGCTCACCTGCTTTCCGGCGGCGCACGGCATTATTTTGGGTGCCGTGTATTTGCCCGTGGCCTTCATGCTCATCGGCCTGATTCTGCGCGGCGTAGCGTTTGACTTTCGCGCCAAAGCGCAGGCGGATCACCAGCCGTTGTGGAACACGGCCTTCTATGCCGGTTCGCTCTTGGCCGCGCTGTCGCAGGGCTGGATGCTGGGCAGCTACATCTTGGGCTTTAAAGATAGCTGGGCGGCGCATGCCTTCTCTGCGCTGATAGCGGTGTGTTTAGTAGCGGGCTACGCCTTGCTAGGCGCTTGCTGGCTGGTGATGAAGACCGAAGGCGCACTGCAACTGCAAGCCGTGCGCTGGGCGCGGGGCGCACTGTGGTTGACGGCGGTAGGTATTGCGGCGGTCTCGCTTGCCACGCCGTGGGTAAGCCAAGCTATTTTTGACAAATGGTTCAGCCTGCCCTACATCATGCTGCTGGCCCCCATCCCCTTGGCCACCGCGCTGCTGTTTTTCATCACCAACCGCAGCCTGCGCCGCTTGCCCACGCGCCTGGCGCAAAACAACCGCTACGGTGAATGGGTGCCGTTTGCCTGTACGGTGGGCATCTTTTGCCTGGCTTTTTATGGCCTGGCCTACAGCCTGTTCCCGTATTTGGTGGTGGAGCGCATGACAGTGTGGCAAGGGGCCAGCGCGCCCGAGTCCTTGCGCATTATTTTTGCAGGGGCGGCGGTGGTGTTACCGGTGATCGTTGGCTACACCGTGTTCAGCTACCGCGTGTTTCGCGGCAAAACGCGCGCGCTGAGTTATGGGCACCAGTAGGGTGCTTGCTGCGGCGGTGAGCCGAAAAGGCCATGTGATACATGTTTCGATACAAATTAATAACGATTACGGATGGACTAGAGAGCGGTAGTTAGTACAGTTAGCGGATCGATCATTGGGAGCTTTATGACTACGACCTGCTGTGTAAGTTTTTCTCGCGCTCTAGGCCCAGTGCTGACAGCACTTTTAACGGCATTGCTGGTGGCCTGTGGCAGCAGTTCCAGCGACGCCCCCGTGCCGCCACCAGGCAACCCTGCGGTTCTCGCATTGCCCACTTGCACCGCAAGCATCAGCCCCGGCGCGCCGTTAACCGACATTACCACCGTGCAAGGCCACACCGGCACCAGCCCGTTGGTGTCTCAAACCGTCACCGTGCGGGGTGTGGTGGTGGGTGAGTTTCAAAACCAGACTAAAACGCAGCTCAACGGTTTTTTCATGCAGCAGGCCGTGCCTGATGCAGACCCGCTGACCTCAGAAGGTATTTTTGTGTTTGCACCCGCCAGCGCAGTGGCCAAAATGACTGCGGGCGACTACGTGCAGGTGCAAGGCACTGTGGCTGAGTTTGGCGCTGCGGGCAGCACCATCACGCAGCTTGCAGGCACAGTCACGGTCAGCGTATGCGGCAGCGGCGTGGCCATCAAACCCGCGCAAATTACGCTGCCTTTGGCCAGTGACGATGCGCTAGAGCGATACGAAGGCATGCTGGTGGAATTTGTCCAACCGCTGGCCGTGGTGGAGACGTTTCAAGTAGGGCAGTTTGGCCAGATGGTGTTGGCGTTGAACGGACGCCAATTTAACCCCACCAACGGCAACGCCAGCGCTACCTCGGTGCAAAACAGGCTGGAGCGCATCGTGCTGGACGATGCGTCCAGCGCGTCCAACCCCAACCCTACGCCCTTCTTTAGCGCAGCAGGCAGCGCAGGCA
>JAYVDN010000682.1:0-1714 GCA_043749385.1 Polaromonas sp. | reverse complement strand
CCACAGCAAGCCCAAGCCACCCACCAGCATCAGGCCAGGGATTTTGAGCAGCCAGACTACCACCAAGGTCATGGACGAGCGCACCACGATGGCACCCACCGTACCCCAAATGATGGCCTTTTTTTGCAAGTGTTTCGGCAGATTGCGCGCTGCCAGCGCGATGACGATGGCGTTGTCGCCCGCCAATACCAGATCAATCAAGATGATGGCCAATAAAGCCGACCACCACGGCGTAGAGAACAGTTCCATATATAAACTCCGTTGTGTGTTGGAACACGTCGATCCAATCCCTTGCCGATGACCGTGGAGTGGTGGATAGAAAGCAAAACTAGCGAGTCTGCAACCCGCAGCTAAACGCAATGCACTTCGATCCAGCCGCCCACGGGTATCCCCAAAGGTGCTAATCGAAGGTCTGGCTCAGCAAGTTGTATATGCAGTATGTGCCCAGTGCGCCGGAAGTTGTTTTAATACTTCGTAATGACGACACACTGATGTCGGATGCCACAGTATTTGCCGGTAAAAGCAAACACCTCCCAATGCGGCACCAAACGGGAGTTACTCCCCTTCGTGAACTCATTGAAGTTCAAAAGCCACCGCAATGCAAGTATTGGTGTGCAATAGCCCCCAAGCTTGTAGGGTTAGCGGACGCTCCAATGCCCATGCGCAGCCTCCCCGAAAGACTTGTTGGCACTATCCCTGGCGCCGTTTGAGTTCACAGCGCTGCCACGCAAACCATAGCGCCATAGCGGCTTTGGGCGGCATGTATTGCGGCCGTGGGCCAGCATGCGCATCGTCTTACCTATGGCCTGGCCACGGTGCTGGTGTCGCTGTGCATCGTCGTTGCGGTATCATCCGCTCCCGATGTCTACGATAGCCACTAATTTGCCCACCGATCCGCCCGCCGGCTTGCCCAGCGCGCCTATTTCTGGCGGCCCAAGCAGCGTGGGCATCCACATCACGGACATAGAAGCCGCCATCAACTTTTGGCGCGCTCGCGCGCCTTCACCCGATGGCATTACCCTGGCACCCGAACTGCGAGCTTTGGCCGAGGTGTATGCATTGTTGGTTTTTTACCACCAAGACAGCGCAGACGAGCGCAGCATGCCGCGCAAGGCCTATGCGGCTTGGCTGGTGTGGTACGAGAGCACGCCCGATACGCCCTGCATTGCTATTTGCTCCACCAGCCAAGGAGATGATTTTTGCAAAGGCTGTGGACGCAGTTTTGGTGAGGTACAGCACTGGCCAGAGCTGGCGCCAGCGGCCAAACGGGCTGTCTGGCAACGCATCACCACAGAAGGCAGCGCGTGGCGATTTAACCGCTATGCGGAACGCGTGCAAAAGGCGTGAGTCTTTAACGCGCAATACCTTGGTGCGCGTCTTTTTTGCAAACTAAAGTATGGCTCTCAGCTTGTCTCATTAGAGAAGTTGCTCCTAACTTACGTGATATTTATCACTTGCAAAGCGCATTAAAGTACTGATATTGCGCCGTTAACAATTTGCTGATGTAAGCCGTTAGTGCATTAAAACAGTGCATGTGCTGAGCAAAACGGCACCGGTCACCCTGATCTTTTTCACAATCTCCCGCGTTAAGGTTGATAAAGCGCCGAATGAAAAATACTGCCTTATGGTGCGTTCCGCACAGCTGATTCAAAAGACGGTCTTTCTAAGCGTCAATAACCCGCTCACGCCCATGTCTGACGTCCAGAGGTGGGTG
>JAYVDN010000681.1:0-1914 GCA_043749385.1 Polaromonas sp. | reverse complement strand
CCGACTTTTTAGAACAGAACGAGTGCATGGCGGGTAACCCGAAAATCTACGGCCAGCTGGTACCGCTGATTAGCAAGTACAGCAAGTTTGCCAGCGCTGGAGAGAAGGCGGGACTGCGCCAGACTTTGACGCGGCCGGCTGTCGCTTAACTTAAGCGGCCATCGCCGCATTCGTAATCGTCTCTGTCGTCAGCGGCATATCGCGCACCCGCACACCTAGCGCGTCAAACAGCGCATTGGCAATGGCCGCCGCTACTGGCCCATGCGTGGCCTCGCCCGCCCCTAATGAGGGCTGGTCTGGGCGGTGGATGAGCTGCACTTCTACCTGCGGCACCTCGGAAAAACGCAAAATCGGGTAGCTCTCCCATGCGGTGCTTTGGATGCGCGTGCTGTCAAACTGTACGGCTTCTTTCAGCACCCAGCTCACGGTTTGAATCGCACCACCCTCGATTTGATTGACAACACCGTCAGCGTTGATAACCAAACCTACATCCACGGCAATCCAAAGCTTGCTCACGCGCAGGTCTTTGCCTGCATCTACCTTGGCGACCACAGCGCAGTAGGCTCCGGTGTTTTTGTAGCGGGTGCAGGCTAGCCCGAAGCCTTGACCTTCACTCTGTTGGTCTTTACGCACAGGCCAGAGCGCCATGTCGGCAGCGGCTTGCAGCACGGCACGGGCGCGCGGGTCAGTGAGGTGGCGCAATCGGAAGGGCAACGGGTCTACGCCCAACGCGTGCGCTATCTCGTCCATCATCGATTCGCTGGCAAACACGTTGCAGTGCGCGCCGAGTGAGCGCAAGGCAGAGCTCCGTATCGGCATGGTCAGCACGCGGTAGTTGACGGCGCGCCACTGCGCAAAGTCGTACAGCGGCACGGCGTTACGCTCAGAGCCACCGCCTGCGGCCAAAGGTGCATTGACGGCGATTTGTTTTGCGAAGGGTTTTTCTAATAGTGTGCCGGCCAACAACACTGGCGTGTTGGAGCGACCTGGCCGCATGCCGTGGCCGTTGGACCAGACCGTGTGCTGCCAGTCGGTAATGCTGCCGTCAGCATCTACGTGCGCTTTAAGTTCTACCACCATGGCCGGGCCAAAAGGAGCGCTGCCCAGCTCAGACTCGCGCGTCCACTGCACTTGCACAGCGCGGCCCGGCACGGCACGGGCCAGCAACGCGGCATCGCAGGCCACGTCATCCGCGCCGTTGTGGCCGTAGCAGCCGGCACCCTCTACATGCTGCACTGTGATGCTGGCTGCGGGTATGTTAAACACCAAGGCCAAGTCGGCACGCAGGTTGTAGATGCCCTGGCTGTGCGTCCATACCTCTAGCGATGTGGCGCTGTAGCGCGCCACCGCGCAGGACGGGCCGATGGAGGCGTGGGCCAGAAAGGGACGGGAATAGGTCGCGCTGAAGCTATGGGTGGCTGGCGCGGCAGGGGCCTGTTTCTCACCTACCAAGGTAGTCTCTACCGGCTGCGCACGCAGGTGGGCGTTCAGGTCGCGCATGTTGGGCAAACTGGCTGTCTCGCGCCATTGCGCCAGTACGCCGAGTTTTTTGTGCGCCATTGTGGCCAGATATTCATCGTCTGCAATCACGCCCAGAAAACTGCCGTCTCGCACTACGGCCACTACGCCGGGCAAGGCCTGCACAACAGCCAGGTCAACTGACTCCAGCACAGCAGACGGTGAAGGCGGGTGCACTACGCGGCCGTGCAGCATGCCCGGTAACACCATGTCGTGGATAAAGCGGGGTTGCCCTGTGAGCTTGTCTGGGATATCCAGTCGCTGCTCAGCCTTTTCATGTATTGCGCAAGCAGCTACGTTTTTATGAGCGATTGGGTTGCCAGCCTCTACCTGCAGCAGCGCCTCGTCTGCCAGCGCCCAATAGCTGGTGGACGTGGTGTGGGATGACCTTGCACC
>JAYVDN010000680.1:0-6176 GCA_043749385.1 Polaromonas sp. | reverse complement strand
GCATAGGCCAGCCCAGTAACGAACAGCAAGGCTGCGTTGTTGAAGAACTTCTGCTTGATCTGCAGCTGCTCGTTGAAGGGCATGTTGCCCCGGAAGGCTTTGGCCAGCACGCTGAGACCCTGAATCTGTGCGCTGAAAAACGGAATCATGCGGTGCGCGTACTGGATCGTAGCGGAGGCCCCGCGCTTGTGGAAGTTCATCGACTCCATGGTTGCGAAGTCCGCTTCCACCTCACTTAGCCCATTCTTCAGAGCATTCTCGTGCACCAGTACCCGTGTAGCAGCATCTGCGTGCATCGACGCTCTATCCATGACTGCAAACAGGCGCTGTATCGGGTTGTGGTTGCTGCCACCGTCAGCCAGCTGCAGCGCCATCTTTTTAAGATCGTGCGCATCCCCAGAGAAAATCTGACTCTGGATCAACCCCTTCTCGGCCAGGCGCTGCGCGGCCTCACTCTGCCCGCGTGTCTGCGCAACAAACTCCTTGCTCGCCCTGAACACCGCAGACAGTGGGTTGCCACCAATCCCGGCTGTAGCCGTGGCGGCCATCGGGTCGCGTATCAGTTGGCGCAGTGCGTACGTCGGCATGCGGGTGACGCCGCTGCGCAGTATGTCGGAGGCAGCCCCAGCCAGCTTCAAGAAACTCGGCAGGACAAGGTTGGTGCCCTCCAGCGCCTTGATAATCATCTCGGCCGGCACGCCCTCCAGCACCGTGCCCTCGGTCTCCAGCTTGATCCAGCGCATGCCCGTATCACTCGGGTCTTTGGGGTCGGGCTCTTGGTTGAAGTGCAGTACGCTGGGGTCTACAGTGCCCTGCCCCCGCCCTATTGTTCCTGCTCCCAGGTCCTGGTACGCGTAGGCGGCGCTCTTGGCGGCCTGGTTGTTCATGGCCTTGCTCAGCAGGAGCGATGTGTTGCGCAGAAGCGACTCGTTGATCGGCAGTATCTTGGTGTCGCCGCCTTTGAGCGCTTGCAGCTCGCGCTGGTTGCGAATTTCACCCAGGTTGATGACGTGCGACCCAAGCAAGAGTTGGGCGTGCCCGTTGTCATTGACTCGGTACATCGACACGTAGGAGCCATCCTTGAGCATATCGGCTGCCAGCTTTTTAGAGATTGCCCCCGTTGAGGCCATGAACTGCACCAGCCCCTCGTTGTAGGCGTTGTACCTGCTGCGCACTTCTTCCAGGGCATTCTTCAGTTCCGGGTTCGCGTCCACGTAGGCCATCACCCCCTTCAGCTCTGCCGCGTCCATCGCCATGTCGCCCCAGCCCGCTTTCTCGATGCCAACGTCCGCCACCCGCTGCGCGATCATGTAGTTGGTAGCCAGCGCCATCTTGCCTTCGGCGTTGCCGGGCAGTGCCGAAACCGCCTCGTACACTTCGCGCAAGCTATTCTTTCCAGAGCTCTTGATACCGTGCAACCCCTTGGCGTCGGTGTAGCTCACCGGTGGGCCCTGCATAACAGCCATCTGTACCACCGGCATCAGCTGATCGGCCTTGCGGGTATCGTAAATCGCCTGTTGGGTAAGGCGCCCGCTGTCTGGCGTCGCATCTGTGCCCAGCTTCATGGCGGCGGCGTGCGCTGCACGCATGTCCACAACACCCTGCTCAAACGCCAGCCCTGTGAGCGACTTCATCTTCTCTTTTAGGGTAACGGGGCGTGCGGTGTACTTGTCCGCCATGTCCGCCAGCGGAGAGCCTGCGGCGGTGCCGTAGTCAAGTGGCGGGGCGTTCAGTACGTCCAGTTCAGCATCGTTGGGCCCCCTAAACTCGTCCCACCTGCCGCCCGCCTTGCGCTGTGCTTCCGTAAAGTCCATTGCCTCTTCCGTAGCCGCGATGGCGTCCTGCAACACACTTTCTTGTTTGCTGCCGGTGAAATTGAAATAGGCGGCAAGGGTCTTTACCAAACGTGAAAAGATGCTTTGCCGAGGTACGTTAGAAGGCACCTGTGATAACAGCTCCCTGAAGCTGTCGCTGCTGAACAGCTCGGCCATGAACTCGTCATTGTTCGAGAGCCCATATATCTTGGTGGTACCCGCCCCTTCCTCACGCCCATACCCAACTACCGCAAACTCTGGTCCGTCCCACTGTGGGCGTTTGTTATCGTTCAGGTATTTTTTTCCTTCCGCAGATCGGAGCCACATAGTAACCTGCTCCCGCAGCGACGTTACGTGCGCATCCAGCATTTTGTTTGTTAAAAGCCCCCGCGCTGTGGCGGCGTGTGTAAGCTCATGCATTAGCACGATTTCATCTACAGCAACCGCTTCCTTGCCCTTTTTATCCAGGTAGGCGTACTGCGAAAGGGCCACGTAGTCATGCTGGGTGCTGTAGTGCCCCTCAACAGGACGGTCCCCTTTCCCAATAAGCGAAGTAGATGTAACGTAAATACGCCCCCCAGCTCCGGTGCTGTCTGCACTTTCAAGCACTGCTGCGAGTTTAGAAAACAGCTCCCGCACCATAGGGTGGTGGCTAGTGTTCGCCGCCGCGCTTCGGGCCGCTTCTGCAAACGTAAGTCCGTGCAAGGGGTTGTCTGTGGCAGCCACCCCACCATACTTGGTCTGTATGTACCGCTCCCGCGCGGAGATGGCCTCTTCCAGCGTTGGCTTCGTGTCCTGGCGAATAGCGTTTCTTTTTTCTGCCGCCGCAGGCTTGTTCGCAGGGTTGCTCGCAGGGTTGCTCTGCACAATGCGGGGCGCAAACTCGTCGCCTGCTGCGTCCTGCTCGCCGGCAAAGGTGTCTTCCGTTACTGCTGTAGGCCGCAGCTTCTCCAGCTGGGCGCTGGCATCGGCATGCGCCTGCTCTAGCCGCGCCTCGCGCCCGGCCAGCTGGTTCAGCGCATCCTTGTTGGTGGTGGCTTCGATTTTTTCCTGCAGTTTCTGCTGCAGGTCTTCGATGCGGTCCAGCGTATTTTGTGCATCGCGCACAGACTTTTTGCCAGCGGCTATATTGGCTGCGGCGACCACCTGGTGGGTAGTTGCCTGTTTCGGTTTCCCACTGTTGGTGAGCCTGCGGGGGCCTGTAACCGGCGCCACTACCGGCCCCCGACCGCGGGATTTGTTGCGCTCTTCCAGCTTCTCGGCGGCGGTCACTGCGGCTTCCGTGCTTTTGGCCGATGGGCGCTTGTAGAGGGCCACCGGTGTTGGCTGCAGCACGTCGTCCGCATCGGTGGTGTCTATGGTGGTGTCCGCCCCAGCCGTGCGCTCAATCTTGCGCGGCAGCAGGCCCTCAAGCTGATCGTAACTTGTGCTCGACTTGGCCAGCAGGGCTTCTAGTTTCTGGATGTACTCCGCCGGCTCTCCGCTGTCCTTGGCCTTCTCTATCATGGCCTCCAACCCAGCCGCTTCTTTGCGCAGCCCGGTGCGGATCAGCGTGGCGAAGGCGCTCTCGGCGTTCTTGGTAACGCGCGTATGTGGTAGTTTTGCAAGGCGGGCTTGCGCTGCCTCAAGGGTGGCGCGCTCGGCGGCTGCGGCGTCCATCTTCTTGGTGGCTTCGCGCTCCGAGATGGCATGCTCGCGGCGCTTGGCGGCTGCGTCGGCCTCCTGCTGTGCTATCTCTTTGGGGGTCGTCGCCGCCATGGACAGCGCCTCAAACTGCTCCCGCATCAGATTCACGATCTTAGGCCGGTCGGCGGCGATCTTGTCCTCTTTTGCCCGCCCCTTGCGGACTTCTGGTGCATTGGCAAATTTCTCGGCAGTGGTGCGCTCGAAGGAGGTGTCTTGCGCTGCAAGCGTGCGCTCGATGCCGGCGCGTTCTTGCTCCAGCACCTCTACGGGGGACAGTTTTTTTGCCAGTGCTCGGGGCGCTCCGTGCGCCGCAGCCAAGTCCGCTGCGGTGAGTTTCCCGTCCCGCACGTTCGCAATTGCGTTTGTGTACTCTACGCCCTTGATTCCGGCCTCTTTCAGAATGGCGGTGGCCTGCTCGACCTCCCCTTTGGCAGTGTGGCGGTCCGCCAAATCGGGATGGGCTGCCAGTATCGCGTCCGCTATTTCTTTTCGCTCGTCCGTGGCCCTGTCCAGCGCCACCTGTACAGCGTGTTTTTCACCATCCGTTTTAGCGGCAGCGTACAAGGCGGCCTGCTCCCGGTGAGTGAAGCCTTTTACCTTGCCTAGACAGTCTTTTAGTCCCATTTCAGTGCAACCTTCTGTTGGTTATTGTGGCGCCTATAAGCAGTATAAGCTCGTCGTCTTCCCTTACCTGCTGCATGCGCAGCGCTTGTTTTTTATGTACCGCAGTACCGTCTTGTCGCGCGGCCCTGTTGCCGTAGGTGACGCGGTTCCCGAACTGAACAAATCCCCCTCCTGGCGGCGGCCGCGGTTCCGGCGGCGGTGGTGGTGGTGGTGGAGCTGCTGAAACTATCTGCTGGTTATTCTGAAGCAGTACGAGCAGCATGGCTCAATACTCAAACCCGACGGCCGTGACGTACACCTTGGCGGTTGCTACGGCCATCATCACTCTTCCGTCCACTCAACAAAACAGTTGACCGAGCCGCCAGCGAGCGTGACCGCGTTCAGATTGAAGGCGAGTACCTGCGTGATGCCACGCAAGACGATAGGCGATCCGATGATATTGCCGAAATTAATCAGCAGAGTCTCGCCGCTTGTCGTGACGGTGGAGACGAGCAGTTTTTCACTGCGAATATTCCCCACCAACGTTCCTACCGTCGGGTTCGCTGTGTAGGCCAGCACCGTCGCCGTCCCCGCAGCAGAGGTTGAGTCCAGCGGCACGACTACGGGTGCTGTGGATGTGCCTGCCGAATTGGCGGTCGAGCGCTTGACCAAAAATACCGCGATCACGGCGGCGGCAGTCGCGGTCGCGTCAATCTGGATGCCGTGAATCTTGATCGTCTTGCTGGCCGATCCGGTGATGGTGAAAATATCACTAGGCGTGAGTGCCGGGGCCAGGTTGTTGATCGAGGCTGAGTACGTCGCCTTGAGTGGGGCAGAATTTGCCGTTGACCCAATGGCGTTAGTACCGGCAGGCAGCGGGCTGTTAGGCGACAGCGCCACCACCAAAGACGCATCCGTGGTGAGTGCGGCGACGCCCGACAGCTTGACCGCTGCGTCAGAGCTTTGTTCGCGGTAATCAGCCATTAGATAGCGTGCGTGATGGATGCGTAAACGTCGGCCGCATTGGTGTTGTCGTTGTTGGTGATCGACCAACGGAATTTGGCCGTTGCACCGGTCGCCATGCTGATCGCGTCATAGCGCGAGGGCTCATACAGAACGGTGCTGTTGGCCGGAATGAAGAAGGTGCGCTTGACAACAAAGGTCGTGCCGTCCCAAGTGCCCAACTGGGCCTTTAACGCCACTGAGCTAGAGACGCTGGCCTCGAACAGTTTACCCACGCCCGAAGCTATCTGCGGGCCGTCCAGTGTAATGGTTGCGCCTGCTGCCAATGCGACACTGGTCAGGTGGCCGGAGTCGCCCGTCGCAAAACTCAGACCTTGGCTGACCGGCAATGTGGCTTGATCGGTAGCCAGAATCACCCGTTGCGTGCCGGTGCTGGATGCGCCCGAGCCCATGGCCGGGGCAACACCGTTGATCTGCGCGGTGTTTACTGACTGATTGGCCGTCAATGCGCCGATGGTGGCCGCGCCAGCCGTCAACTGTACGGCGTTGGTCGTGCCCGGTGTGGTCTGGTCGATACCAAACTTACCGATGACGGCGCTACCTGCGGGCAATGCGGCGACAACTTGCACGCCGTTGGTCGTGCCGGGCGTGGTCTGGTCAATACCGGTTTTACCGATGATGGCCGTGCCCGCAGGCAGTGCGCCGGTGACTTGCACGGCATTGGTGGTGCCCGGTGTGGTTTGATCGATGCCGACCTTACCGACGAGCGCAGCGCCAGCCACGAGGCCGACGGTCTGACCGGTGTTGATGTTGACGACTACATCGCCAGCGGTTTTGGTTTTAACGGGTTGGGGTGCGAAGACGTCTGCCATGATTAAATTCCTTTAAGTGATTTGATTTTCCCGGCCAGTTCGGCGATAGCGGTTTCGGTGGCGGTGATATTGGTGTTGATGCGCTGTACTTCATCGAGCGTCTGCGCGATTCGGTACTGCTGGCTTTTCACATTCAATTCAAGCTGGGACTTTTCCAGCTCCAGGCCTTGAATCTCAAGGGAGTAATTGGGGGTAACGTCGGCCATTTAGGCTCCTAAAAGAGTTGCTTCAAAATCTG
>JAYVDN010000679.1:0-3291 GCA_043749385.1 Polaromonas sp. | reverse complement strand
ACTCGCTACTGCCGAACAATCCCACGTGATTTGTACTCCTCAAGTAACCGCGGTGAGATGAACATGGCTCTGGGATTTGCGGCGGGTCTGACCTCATTGGTACCGTACATTTTCGTTTTCCAGCGGTAGGTGTCTACCCATTGGTAAATAGCGTCCAACTCTGCCTCATCGGGTATCGGGTCACGCATGGCGTTTTCCCAAGCGAGCCGGTATCGCATCATGTTGGCAGCGCATCCGGCGACATCTGAAGGGTTCCAAGTGTTGCGCTCTTCAATTCGGTCATAGTGGGCAGCATAGTGCTTGACATCCCATTTGCTTTTGAGCTTATCGGGCTCCAATAACTCCTCTTCTGGGTAGGGATAGCCCGGCGGAGCTAGTAGCTCTTTCATCGCAAAGAAGCGCTCTAAACGCAAAGGCAGCCTAGCTTGACTTTTGCCTCTTTCGATATCGGAAACAGCATTACCTAAGTCTCCTAAGAATGTGTCCACATGTCGATTGTCTGAGCACAGCATCCATTCGGTGAGTTCGCTGGTTGCGTCCAAGCCCATCTTTTGCTCAAAATACTGAAGTAGGTTTTGTACAGATTTTTCGATTTGAACTCTATTTAGAGAATCAAAACCTCTAACAGTCAGTGCTTCCTGCAGCACAAGTTTGCTCTCCTTTGTAAATGACAAAGGAAGAAACAAGTGGCTATAGAGTGGCTCACACGCATCTAGGCTAAGCGTACAAAGAGTTAATAAAAATTTAACGGGCGTTTGGTCGATTTCAGCTTTATCCAGTCCCGCGCGCATATAAACATATTCCAGTGTTATAGCCATGGTCACTTACCTCCCATAAAGCGTTTGGCAATCGCTAATGATTTCTCAAAACAGTGTTGCTGGAAATCTGCGCGCGGCGTGTGCGGCAGGTTAGTCCTACCATTGGCTTGTTCAAGAATGGGTTTTGCTTCTTCTTCGAGGTCATCGGTAGACGGGCATCTGAACTTTTTTTTGTTCTTTAGTTTGGCCATATTATTTTGAATTCTTTGAAGGGCTTGCTCTACAGCCTTGTCATGATCGGCTCCCGCCGGCAGCGTCCCATTCATCCACTCACACATCATCTGCACCAAGCCCTTTCCACCGCCCCCCGCACCACCGATGCCTTTGGGCTGTTTCACATCGTAAAGCGCCTTTTTCACATCCTGTCGCCACTTGTCGCAGTTGGGATCAGGATCGCAGTTTCCACCTTGGCAACCAGCCGCCGCGTCAGCCTTGGCCTGTGCATCAGTTTTAGCTTTTTCAGCGGCTTCTTCCTCAGCCTTGGCATTATTTTGTGCCGTAATGATAGCTTCTAACGCTTTTGCCGCTCGGTAGGCTCGGTAAGCTTGATACCCACGGTAGGCCCATGCACCTCCGACTGCTACGCCCTCAATGACGACTGGGATGGCTAGTACGAATGGCATTTACTGGCCCTCATTAGTATGCAATTGCCACTTGAACTCTGCCATCAGGCCAGTGACTTTGGCGTCCATGCTGGCGTCTTGGCACTCCAGAAATGGCTTGATGCCTGCCTGTCGGTCAAACTCCGGCCCCACCAACAGCCACAAGATCACAAAGTCTGTGGCACTGCTGCGGGTCTGCACCCCCCAGGCAGCGGCGCGGTGCAGGGCGGCGGCTATGCGGTCTTCTAGCTGCGCATCGTTCAGGTCATCTACATGCTCGGCCAAGCTCTTGCGCATGATCGGCAGCAGGCGCTGGGCCTCGGTGCGCCGGGCTGCACGGTCTAGCGCGTTGTGTTGGGCATCGTCAAATTCCAGGCTCATGGTGTGCTTCTTAGTCGTGCGGCGCTTACTGCCATGCCCATTGGTCGGTTTGCAGATCGCTGGCGTAGGTTATCTTCATCATCAGGCTTTGCTTGGGGGTAAAGCGTTGCAGCATGGGTGGCTTGTCAGCCACTTGGCCGCTGGGGGGCACGGCTGTAAAGATGGCTTCGGGCACTGATTTGTGGTTGAGGCCAAAGAGTTTGCCGCGCTGCTGCGGGTTGAGTATCAGCATAATTTTGTTCATCACCCGGGGATCGTAGAAACGGAAGTAGGCTTTTTCTTTCTGAGCGGTTTGCACGAAGAGAAACTTTTTAAGGTGCGCTTTGAGCAGGCTGACGGGCTGCGCACTGGTCAGCCAAATCCCCCAGTGTTGCCGCCAGCCTTCTTCTATCCAGGCCAGGCTCAGTGGGCTATCTAAGTTCAGGGCAAAGATGTAGGGGGCGACATCGCGGTAGCGTATAGCGGGCGCGCCTTCAAACAGGCAGGTCACTTGGCTTTTGGCGGGTTCGCTCATGAGTCTGTCGTACAGCGATTCATCGGCTGCGCTGTCCATCACACCGTAAATAGTGGTGTTTTGCGTAGTGCGGGCTTTTAGCAGGGTTTGTACATTGCGCTGCGCTGCTTCGGGCCAGGCGAGCTCTGTAGGCGCTTCTACGGTCACAGCGATTTGATTTTCCATGCTAGTCCCAGCCGGGCACAAATACTGCGCCCGATTGGGCTGCTGATTTAAGGCATTGCCCGCGGCTCTTGCCAATCAATACGGTGGGAAAGCCCATAGAGATGATGCCGCCATGCGCCGTTTTGTCGCCCAGGCGTGATGCGGGCATGCCGCCTATCAGCACGCTCGATTCTCCTTCCGAGATGGTATCGGGTGGGCCTACGCAAATAGCCTTGTCGCCTACCCGTGCGGCCGGAGAGCCGCCAATGAGCACTGTCATGCAGCCCGCTACGATAGGGCCGCCTACGTGGGGTATTTTTCCCGTAACCATCGGGCACATGTGCATATCTCCAATGCGGGCGGCAGGTTGTCCCATAGGTATTCCTGGTTAGTTGATTTTGATCATGGGCGATTTCAGCTCAATCATCCCGGCTGTCATCTCTATTACGCTGGCACCGCATTGCAGTTTAATACTAGTGGCACCCGTGATGACGACTTCTTTACCGTCCACCTTCAAGGTAGCGCCTGCTTCCAGCGCTAGCTCTTTACCGGCTTGTATCAGGCTGTTGTCACTGATTTTGAGGGCATGGTCTGCCCCTACTTCAATAGCTTGGTTTTTGCCGACGCTCAGGCTGTCGTTCATGCCGATGGTGCCGCTACGGTTTAAGCCTACTTGTTCCGCTTTCATCAAGCCCACTGTGGTGTTCATGGCTCCGCCGACACTGGTTTGGTAGGCTCCGCCAATGCTCAGCATCTTGGCCAGCGCGATGGTCTCGGTCTTCATCTTGCCCACCGTCTCAGATTTGCTGCCGCCCACCTTGACGCTGCGGTT
>JAYVDN010000678.1:0-20761 GCA_043749385.1 Polaromonas sp. | reverse complement strand
CGCTTTCACCCCACTCGGGTGTGTAGCGACTGATCCAGGTTTTCAGCTCTTGGGCCTTCACATTGCTCCAGGTATCGAGCCACTTGGCATCGTGCAGATTGGCCTGCATGATCACGTTGCCCATCACCAGCGCCATTGCGCCATCGGTGCCGGGGTTCAGCGGTATCCACTCGTCCGATCGACCGGCCGTGTTGCCCATGCGCACATCAAAGGTGACTAATTTTGCCCCGTTGTCAAAGCGGCCTTTGATGATGCGTTTGGCCACATGGATCGCGCCCTGGTGCGCTTCGTAAAAGTTGGCACCAAAGTTCAGAATGTATTTGCTGCGCTCAAAGTCCGGGCTTTCCCAATCGGTCTCGCCCAGGCAGGCGTAGTTGGCGGCGCGCTTGTTGCTTGAGCACAGCGACCGGTGGTTAAACAGGCTGGGCGAGCCAATAGCGTTTAAGAAACGCGTCATCTCCTCAGGAATGCGCGAGCGGCCAATCTGGATGGCGACTTCTTCCGGTTTGCCTTCGTCGATGGCTTTGCGAATACGCGTAGCCATCTCGGTATAGGCCTCGTCCCAGCTAATACGCTGCCACTTGCCTTCACCACGTTTGCCCACCCGCTTGAGCGGGAACTGCAGGCGGTCGGCGTAGTCGTTGATCGTTGGGCCGCTTTGCCCTTTGGCGCACAGGCTTTTGCCGTTGTTGGGGTCCAGCGGGTTGCCCGAGACCTTGACGAGTTTGCCGTCGATCACGTAGCCCTGGATGCCGCAAACCGTGGAGCAGTTCAGGCACACGCCTTTTTTGATGATGGCTTTGCTGTAGTCGTTTTTCAGACGGCCTTTGCCCGTGGCGCGGCGTTCGGCTTTGCGTTTGCCGTACAGTTTGCGGTTTTTGGGTTTGAATAGTTGGGCGTTGGCGTTTTCTGGGGCCAGCAAAATTGTCTCGCCCAGCGCCAAGGTGGACAGAGCGGCAAAGCCGCGCTTGATGGCTTCTCTTCTTTGAATTGGCATGCTGCTTCCCCTTAGGTTTTGTTATTGACTGGGGTGCCCGTCGGATTGGCGGGTTTGGCCCACAGCACGCGCTTGCGTTTGGGGAAGGTGCTGTCTAGCGAGGTCCATGTTTCAATCTCGTACGAATACGGGTCGTGTACTTTGCCTTTGGGAATTTTGGCTTCCATGGCCTTGTTGTGGCCCTTGTAGTCCACCGAAGGCACGGTCTTTTCTTCAGGCTTTAGCACACTGGTCAGGCCTTTGTTTTTAACCATAAATGTGCTGTACGGCGAGGTGGGGTCGTTCGCATCACCAAAATGGAACACATCGGCCGGACAGGTCTCTACGCAGGCGGGCTCCATATTGGCGTCCAGGCGGTGCGAGCAAAAATCGCACTTATCGGCTATGTCGTTATCGTCGCAGCCAATCGCGCCATAGGGGCAGGCAGCCTCGCACGCGCCCAGATGGTCGCACTTATCAGGTATCACCCGCACAATGCCGTCGGCCCCCATCTCGATGGCTTTGTTGTCGCAGGCCTTGATGCAAGGCGTGTCGGCGCACTGCATGCACAGCGTGGGCAAAAAGTTGCGCGTGACTTTGGGGAACTTGCCTTGGTCGTAGTAATACACCTTGGTACGAAAGCGCCCCAGTGGCACCTTGTTCTCGACCTTGCAGGCCACCGAGCAGGCGTGGCAGCCGATGCAGCGCTCCACGTCGAGTGCCATTTTCCATCTTGGCGTTTTGCCTGTGTTGGGGTTGATCAGTCCTGCTGCCATTAAATTGCCTCGCTATCAAATTGAATTGGTAGCTTGGAGTGTGGCTTTCTTACTGTCTTTCTGCTGAGGGCATCCATTTTCAAATGTTCAGCTCGGGAATTTAAACTGTGTCAGCAAGGATTTCCAAATTCGTGTAGGAGCCACGCTGCATAAGCATCTACATCACAAACACATTACCCCGGTCATACAGCTACAATTTAAGCACGATGCAATACCAAACCAAGCTCACCGCGCTGTAGCTATTGCCCCCTCTCCCGCTCTGCGGGAGAGGGAAAAAGCGACGCACAAATCAGCCCTATGCCATCCGCACCTCATTCAACAGATCTGGGTGGCGGTCGAGCATTTTCAGCAGCTTGACCAGGGCCAGTGGGGGTTTGGTTTTGCCGTTCTCGTAACGTGAGAAAGCGTTGATGCCGCCGCCGAAAATTTCTGCCGCTTCACGCTGATCCAGGTCGAGCTTTTTGCGCACTTTCACAATATAGCTTGGGTCTACAAAGGCAGCGTTGACTTGCCTTTGGAACACGCCCATTAATTCGCTGTAGCGGTCGCCGCGCTCTCGGTTGAGGATGATTTCATGGCAGGCCGGGCAAAAGTCACCGGTTACTGCTGGGATGGAGGTGACTTCGCCTTTGTAGGTCTAGGGCACATACCGGGTGTCAGGGACAAGTTGGGCGGCTGCGCAGCATGGGCATTTCACGTCATAACTCCTTGAAGGAAACAATCAAGACATCTTGGATGACGGTCAGTTTCAAATACACGTCGGCTCCGTTGGTGGTTTTGGCGTGGTATGCATCTTGCCAAATTCGATGGTCAGCATGGGTGGTCATGCTCTTGTAAAAGTTGTCCGTGGTCAGCGACATAAGCACATCACACATACCTGCCAAGTCGTAAATCTCCAAGTCGCGCGCACCGTTGAATGGACTGGCTGTAGCAAGCACCTTGCCCGCCTCTACCAATGCCTTCAATACAGGTAATTTGCACTGTGGGGGATCTTTCTCCGTAAGACAATTCTTACCTACTTGCTGAATTTGGCAAGTAGGTTACCCAGCGGGAATTTTGCTTAAGAATTGAGTTCATATGTTATATTGCTGGCAATATGCTATTAGTCTTGGATACCAGCGCTCTTGTGGCAGGCGTGCGCAGCCCGCAAGGGGCATCTGCTGAAATTTTGCAGCGTATTCTCAAGGGTCAATTACAAGCGGCGTGTAGCGTACCTTTATTTTTTGAGTATGAAGCGGTGCTGCTGCGTCCAGAGCAGTTATCGGCAGCAGGGGCCAGCCCATCCGACATCACCAACTTGCTCAATGCCTTGGCTTCAGTAATAGTACCCGTAGAGGTACAATTTTTGTGGCGACCTCAGTTGCGTGATGCAGCGGACGATATGGTGTTGGAAGCTGCGGTGAATGCGCAAGCACCCGTTATTGTCAGTTTTAACATCCGGGACTTTATGCCGCAGATCAGTCAGTTTGGTATTAGGGTCATGACACCGGGTGATTTTTTAAAAGGAGTGCAGTAATTATGGGAACACAAAGCAACTATGCGCTGCGGCTGCCTGCGTCACTCAAGCTGGGCGCAGAACGTGTGGCACGCGAGGACGGCTCTACATTGAACCAATTCATCGTCAGCGCAGTGGCTGAAAAAATAGCATCACTGAAAACCGCTGACTACTTTACGCAGCGCGCGGCCACGGGCAATGTGGCTAAAGCACTGGCGTTTTTAAACCGCAAAGGTGGTGTGGTGCCGCAGGCGGGCGACGAGTGGGTTGCGCCCAAGCGACCAGCCCGCGCTGCCAAGTCAGCTTAGATCACAGCGCGCAGGTTCTAAAGCCTGAATAAATATCGGTGCGCTGGGGCATGAAGTAGTTGCGGTATTTGGGGTGGCGCAGTAATGGCTGCGTGGCCAGGCAGGCACCGCGCAGGACGGGGCGGGTGTTGAACCAAGGCTCAGAATAATCTCGGTAGGGGTGGGCTACGAAGCCGGGGTAGGGGTTGAAGGTGCTGGCTGTCCATTCCCAGACTTGGCCCCACTGGAACGTGGTTTGTGGCGCGCTAAGGGTATTGCCATGCGCAACGCTGCCGCCACTATCTACTGCACCTTGTGTTATTGCAGCGCACTCCCACTCGGCCTCGGTCGGTAGTCTGCGGCCCGCCCAGGCGCAATAGGCTTGCACCTCTGGGTAGCTCAGATGCACCGCAGGACTGCCCATTTGCAAGGGCTGCCAATGGCCAAACACTTGGTGTTCGTAGCCGTTGGCGCTACGCTGCACGTAGCGCGGCAAGGCGCTGCCGGTAGCCTCGACATAGGCCAGGTATTGCCCAAAGCTGACGGGGGTGGCATCTATCTCAAAGCTGCTCAGCCGCACGCTGTGCGCGCCCAGCTCGTTGTCAAATGCAAAGCCTGTGCCTTTGTAGCCTAGCGCCCAGGCTTGTTTTTTTATGCGTAATTGAGCTGGTGTCCTTTGAATAATGGCGTGAGCAGCTATTGAATCAGTAGTAGGTTCAATATTAGAGGGCGTGGCATAAGCCGCCACAGGCAGCGGCACACCCAGCGCCTGCGCCATGTACACAGCAGCTTCCAAGTGCATGGCTTCGTGAAACATGACCAGGCGGTAAAAGTACAGCGCGTTGTCGCCGCTGCCTGCCTTGGTCAACAGCGCCAGGGTCTGCGCCAGCGTGGCGGCCAGATAGGCTTTGCAGGCCTGGCTATCGAGCAGAGGCAAGCTCCATCGAACATTGTGTGGGACGGTGCCTGAGTCATACCACTGGTCGCCCTGCTCCAGGATGGAGGGCAGCAGGGGCACCGCGTGGTCGTAGCGCACACCCGCGTCACGCTGGGGGTTGCGGGCGATCCACGCTTCTTGGTACCAGCCTACGTGGCCCAGCTCCCACAGAGGGGGGTTGAGCGCGTCGCTGTAAGGCACATGCAGCGCGCCCGCAGCGGCGTAGGCATCAAACACCTGCAAAGTGCGGCTGCGCAGGCCGCGCAGTGCTGCCGCGATGTGGACGGCGTTGGCCGTGCGCCAGCCTGGCCCGCTATGCGGGCGCGCGGCGGGTGAATCGTCAACGGGCGGTATGTTCAATGTTTCGCGGTGCATAATTTGCGCAGTCATGGTCTCCAAACACATCGTTATCGTTAGTCCCGCCTTGCTCGATGCCAATAACGGCAACTGGCAGACCGCCAAGCGCTGGGCCACACTGCTGGGTAAGCAGTATCGCACGCGCATCATCAAGCAGTGGCCTGACGATGAGGCTCAGTCGGACGACATCCTGCTGGCCTTACACGCGCGGCGCAGTGCAGACTCTATTGCCGCTTGGCACGCACAGCACGGCTCCAAAGGGCTGGTCTTGGCCCTGACCGGTACAGATTTGTACCGGGACATCCAAACCGACCCAGAGGCGCAGCGCTCGTTGGAGCTGGCATCGCGCCTGATAGTTCTGCAATCTTTGGGAATCAATGAGCTGCCCCGCAAATACCACGCCAAAACCCATGTGGCGCTGCAGTCCAGCACCGCGCGCAAAACCTTGCCCAAAACGGCCAAGCACCTGCGCGCCGTGATGGTGGGCCACCTGCGGGACGAAAAGTCCCCGCAAACCCTGTTTGCCGCCGCCCTGCTGCTGCGTGCACGGGAAGACATTTTTATTGAGCATATTGGCGCGGGGCTGGATGAGAAGTTGACCCAAGACGCTATAAAAACCGCAGCTTCTTGCGCTCAGTATTTCTGGGCTGGAGCCCTAAAACATCCGCAAACCCGAGGCAAAATTCAACGCGCCCATGTGCTGGTGCACGCCAGCAAGATGGAGGGCGGCGCGCATGTGGTGATGGAGGCGGTGTGCAGCGGCACGCCCGTGTTGGCATCCAACATCCCCGGTAACGTGGGCATGCTGGGCGCGGACTATGCGGGCTACTTCCCCGTGGGCGATGCAGGGGCTTTGGCCCAAATGCTGGAGCGCTGTAAGGACGAGAGTGCTTTCCTCGACCATTTGAAAGCACAATGCGCTCTGCGCGCACCGCTTTTTGCCCCCCAGGCTGAACTTACCGCTTTGCTGCAAGTCATCACATCTCTTTAGAAAAAACACTCCTCCATGCAAAGCACCGAGCAACCCGTCCTGAGAGATATCGTATTGATAGGCGGTGGCCACAGCCACGTAGGGGTACTGAAAAGTTTTGGCATGAAGCCGATTCCCGGTGTGCGCCTGACCCTCATTTGCACCGACATGCACACGCCCTACTCGGGCATGCTGCCGGGCTATGTAGCAGGGCACTACGACTACGACGAGGTGCATATTGACCTTTCGCGTCTGTGCGTGTTTGCCGGTGCGCGTTTGTTCAAAGACGAGGTGATGGGCATTGACCGCGTGAACAACAAGGTGCTGTGCAAAAACCGCCCGCCTGTGCCCTACGAACAGCTCTCCATCAACATCGGCTCCACGCCCCAGCTAGGCGGCGTGCCCGGTGCGGCCGAGCATGCGGTGGCTGTCAAGCCCATTCAACGCTTTAACGACCGCTGGGTGACGCTGCTGGAGCGAGTCAAGCAGCATGCTGGCAAAACCACCATTGCCGTGGTGGGCGCAGGCGCGGGCGGCGTAGAGCTGACCTTGGCGATGCAGTTCCGGTTGCGCAATGAGCTGAAAACTCTACGGCGCAACCCCGACGATTTAGCCTTCCATCTGTTCACCAACATCGCCACCATCCTGCCCACCCACAACGCAGGTGTGCGCCAGCGCTTTGAGGCCGTGCTGGCCGAGCGCGGCGTGGTGGTGCATGTGAACGCCGCTGTCAACCAGGTGCGTGCAGGCAGCTTGCAAACGGCCTCGGGCGAGACGCTGGACGCCGATGAAATTATTTGGGTCACCCGCGCGGGCGGCGCGCCGTGGCTGAAACAAACCGGGCTGGCACTGGACGACGAAGGCTTTATCAAAGTCAACGACCACCTGCAAACCCTGACCGACCCGAACATTTTTGCCGCAGGCGACATTGCCAGCATGGTCAACTACAAACTGGAGAAAGCAGGCGTGTTCGCCGTGCGCCAAGGCCGACCGCTGACCGAGAACCTGCGCCGCGCCGTCGAGGGCACGGCGCTAGAAGCCTACCGCCCGCAAACCAGTTGGCTCGCCCTCATCAGCACGGGTGATAAATACGCCATCGCGTCCCGCGCCTGGCTGGGCTTTGCGGGGGCCTGGGTGTGGCAGTGGAAGGACTGGATCGACAAACGCTTTATGCGCAAGTTTCAGGACTTTCCCAAGATGGACGCGCATGCGCCCAAGCCCGCCGCCAGTAGTGCGCAAAGCAGCGTCAAGCTCACCAACGAAGAATCTCTGCAAGCCATCAGCGCCATTGCCATGCGCTGCGGTGGCTGCGGTGCCAAGGTGGGTGCCAGCGTGCTGAGCCGCGCCTTGGGCAATCTGCACCCGTACGAGACAGACGACGTCATCATCGGCCTGAAAGACCCCGACGATGCCGCTGTAGTGCGGGTACCAAAGGGCAAGGCCATGGTGCACTCGGTAGACTTTTTTCGCGCCTTCATTGACGACCCGTACATCTTTGGCAAGGTAGCGGCCAACCACGCGCTGGGCGACATCTGGGCCATGGGGGCGACAGCCCAGTCGGCCACGGCAGTAGCCACCGTGCCGCCTGGCCTGGAGGCCAAGGTAGAAGACGTGCTGACGCAGATGATGACCGGCGCGATGGAAATACTGAAAGATGCAGAGTGCGCCCTGGTGGGCGGGCACACGGGTGAGGGCAAAGAGCTGGCGCTGGGCTTTGCCATCAACGGCTTGATCGACGACGACCCGGCCAAGATTTTGCGCAAAGGCGGCATGCAGCCGGGTGACGTGCTGATCCTCACCAAGCCCATTGGCACCGGCACCCTGTTTGCCGCCCACGCCCAGCTGGCAGCCAAGGGCCGCTGGATCGACGGCGCACTGCAATCCATGGTGGTGTCTAACCGCCTGGGCGCTCAGTGCCTGACCGAATTTGGTGCCACTGCGTGTACCGACCTGACCGGCTTTGGCCTGCTAGGCCATTTGGTAGAGATGACGCGGCCTTCGGGGGTGGATGCCGAAATTCACCTGTCCCAACTGCCCATGCTGGACGGCGCAGAAGAATGCGTGGCGCTCGGCATTGTCAGCTCGCTACAAGGCTCCAACGTGCGCCTGCGCCGCGCGCTGCGCAACCAGGAGGAATTTATTAAACACCCCCGCTACCCGCTGATTTTTGACCCGCAAACCGCAGGCGGCCTGCTGGCCAGTGTGCCAGGGGATAGGGCTGAAGCGTGCATCGCTGCGCTGCGAAAATTGGGCTATGTGCATACCGTAGCGATTGGCCGCATCTTGCCGCAGGCCGATGCGCTGGAGCCGATTGTGTTGGTGGCCTGAGCCTGCAGCGGTTTAGCGCTGCAACACCTTCACTTTGCAGGCAAACCCCGATAGCCTTGCAGTACCCAATCGGTCTAACATAGCTCCTTCAAGGAGACTGCCATGACCACCACTGCTAGCCCATCCCCCCTGGAGCGCCCCGTCGACATCTTGCTGGCGCACTACGGCGAGAGCCACCAAAACCCGCGCAATGAGTTGATCCACTTTTTTGCCATTCCGCTGATCATTCTCAGCCTGTGCGGCTTGATGTTTGCGCTGCACCCATGGGTGGCTTATGCGTTTATTGGGGCCAGCATGGTCTATTACGCACGGCTCAACTGGGTGTTTTTCGGCATCATGTGCGCGTTTTCTGCCCTGATCATCGGTGCGCTACACGCCATGGGTTCGCAGGTCTTGGTGCTGTCTCTCGCCATCTTTATCGGTGCATGGATTGCCCAATTTATAGGCCACAAAATTGAAGGTAAAAAACCCAGCTTTTTTGAGGATATTCAGTACCTGTGGGTGGGCCCGCTGTTTGTACTGAGCAAATTGATGGGCAAGCTAGGACTCCATTGGTAACACCGTGGCCCTGCTGGCGCGACACAGGGTGCCAAACAAGTAGTCTAAACTGGGTGTACATCTAAGGGGGCATGGACCCATGCCAACTACCGCTTTGAGTGTGCTGGCTGTGGCTTTGCCAGTGCTTGCCTGGCCTTGGCTGCGATCCCGGTGCGGCGTGTCGACCCAGCGGCTATGGATGCGTTACACCAGTTACACGGCTACATTTCCGCCGAACTGGGCGAATCGGTCGCCCATTCTGCCCGCGGGCTGGATTGGCCGCCTACTTGGATTTGCTGGATTCGTCCCAAGCTAATAGGTGGAAGTCCCACTGAGGTAAGAGTAGCCATAGTTGCGGTGCAGCTATTGACTTAGTAGTCATTAAGCTATCAGGGCCATTGAACCAATCACTTAGCACTCTACTCTACTGAGTGCTAATATTGCTTCTCACATACAGGAGATCTGGTAATGTCTGGAACCTTAACACTGCCATCAGCCAACACCCACGCTTGGGGTTTGGTGCCCACGCTGGGCAACTTGGATGCCTACATCACAGCAGCCAATCGCATGCCCATGCTCACGCTTGAGCAAGAGCAGGAGTTCGCCCGCAAGCTTAAAGACCATAACGACCTGGAAGCGGCCGGAAAGCTGGTGCTGTCCCATCTGCGCCTGGTAGTGTCTGTGTCACGCCAATACCTGGGCTACGGACTGCCGCATGGTGACCTGATCCAAGAGGGTAACGTGGGCTTGATGAAGGCGGTGAAACGTTTTGACCCCGACCAAGGCGTGCGCTTGGTCAGCTACGCGCTTCACTGGATCAAGGCCGAGATTCACGAATATGTGCTGAAAAACTGGCGCATGGTCAAAGTGGCTACTACCAAGGCGCAGCGCAAGTTGTTTTTTAACTTGCGCTCGATGAAGCAAGAATTCAAAGCCCAAGCCGCTGCGGGCGACCACGCTACCCACCGCGACACGCTCAATGAGAGTGAAGTCAACCTGATGGCCAAACGGCTGAACGTCAAGCGAGAAGAAGTCATCGAGATGGAGACGCGTCTCTCGGGCGGTGACGTGATGCTTGACCCCAGCCCAAGCGACGACGGCGAAGAAGCGTTTGGCCCTATTGCCTACTTGGCCGACACCAACCACGAGCCTACCGCCATGATTGCGGCTTACCAACGCGACGTGTTGGCATCCGACGGGATCGCCTTGGCACTTGCCGAGCTAGACCCCCGCAGCCGCCGCATAGTGGAAGAGCGCTGGCTCAAGGTCAATGACGACGGCTCCGGTGGCTTGACCTTGCATGATCTGGCAGCAGAATACGGTATCAGTGCAGAACGGGTGCGCCAGGTAGAAGTGGCTGCCATGAAAAAGATGAAAAAATCTTTGGCCGAGTACGCGTAGGAAATTTAAAACCATGCGTGCGGTTCGTCACGCAGACTTCGTTTATCTAGCACCCATGCAATAAACATCTAGTCACATTTTAACAATCAGAGTAACATCCATGGCATATCTTTGTCATGTTTACCACTCTGTTATCGCAGCTACTACGTGCTTATGCCGTCAAAGCACCTCATTTCCTCCTCAGTGCCACCAGAAGTGTCTGTCTGATCGCATTGTTCCTGGTCGCCTGTATTCAACCAGGTGCCAACGCACAACAGGTGCTGCAGCCCATTATTCTCGACGCGCAGCTCAAGCGAATCCACATCGATGCTGCAAGCGAGTACTGGGTAGACGACTCGGGCGCAGCTACAGTAACAGAGATAGATGCACGCCAGCGCAGCGTAGGCATATTCAAGCCAAGGGTTGGCTTTGAAAGGCAAAACTTGGACGGCAAAGCGCTATGGATACGCTTTGACGCCCAGATCACTGCACCCAACTCACATTGGTTTTTGGAATTGGCGCAATCTTCCGCTGACGATGTGAGTTTGCACTGGCGCGATGCCAGCAACCAGTGGACTACCCTGCGGGCAGGCGATGTTGTGCCGCGAGCACAGTGGCCTGTGCTGGATCGTTTTCCGACGTTCCAGTTGGGCCAGGAGCGAATGGCGTCCTCGGTTTACTACCTGCGCATAGCGCACGCCCGTGTGCCATTTTCTACACCCCTGCACATTTACCGAGACAGCGAACTGGTAGCCCAGCGCGAGGTTGACCATTTCTTTTTAGGCGGCTACTTTGGTCTGATTATTTTGGTCAGTTTGGTGTGTATGGCGTTGGCCAGAGCCATGCGTGACAAGAGCTTTCTGCATTATGTTCTTTATGTTAGTCTGATAGGGATGGCGCAGGCTTGCTTTACGGGAATTGCGGCGCAATATCTGTGGCCCCGCGCTACGACGTGGTCAGATTTGTCCAATTTCTTCTTCTCCAGTTTGGCAGCAGCAGCCGGTTTATGGTTCGTGCGTTCGGTGATTAAACCGAGTCTGTACTCACCTAATTTAGATATTTTTACCTTGGTGCTCATCGCTGCCCAAGTCGTCGTCACCTTGGTCGATTTAGCTTTCCCCAGCGGTATAGGTTTTCAGACCAATAATGCAATCACGATGGCGGTGGTGCTGACGGTGTACACCATCGTGTGGCACGCTTGGCGACGTGGCGATGCCACGGCGCGTTGGTTAGCGCTGGGTTCTTTACCGGTAGTGCTGGGCGTGGTGCCTGCTTTGCTGCGCAACATAGGACTGGTCAACACCGGCTTCTGGACACAATACGGCTCATTGGTAGGTTCTGCGATCGAGATGCCTATTTTGCTTTATGGTTTGGTGTTGCGCTCAGCCCTGCGTAGCGAAGGCCGGGCGCGTGCTGCGGGCCTGCCCACCCAAGATCCACTGACGGGGTTGTCCAATATGCGCGACTTACTGCGCCAAATCCACGGTGCCATGACGCGCGCCTCTCGCTATCGGCAGCAGTATAGTTTGGTACTGATTGAGCTGACCAACCATCCATGGTTTGCCAAAGAGCACGGCCGCGAGACGGCCGACCGCGCCCTGGTGATCGTGGCAACACGTTTGCAGTTGATCGCGCGCGATGTAGACACTGCGGGTCGCATTGACGAAAACCATTTCGTCTTGCTCATCGAGGGGCCTTGCAAACCCAGTTACGTCGCCAAAGTGGCAGCGCAAATTGTGGCCAGCGCGCACCGCCCTTCCGACCTGCTACCCGTGGGAGCATCTGTCAAACTACGCGTCACCTGCGCCTTGATGCCCGATCCACAAGCACTGGCCTTGGGCGACGATGCAAATGCCCAACTAGGTTGGCTGGTCCACAGCAGCGAGTCCTTAGAAGCCGACCCACGCAAGCTGGTGCGTACGCTTAATTTTTAGCGGCGACACCCAAAAGAAGCCGCTCTGGATACTTATCAAGTACTTTGGATCTGGACGTTGGTAGCCTGCGTGGGCTCACTCTCAGGATGTGGCGGCGGCAGTGACCCGGCGCCTACGGCAACGGTTTCGTCCTCGGCAGTGGTGGAGAGCATTTTTCAATGCCAAAACCGACTTCTCTGGGACTAACAAATGCAACACGGCCTCAAACGCCGGGCCGGGTGCTTAGGCCGCGCAAATAGGCGGGATGTTTGAGGCACCAGTTTCCTATCTGCCGTCCATTGACCAAGCTAGTCGAGTTCTCGTCAAACCTACATACTGGCGGTACGCTGGGCCGTAATGCTGCGGTACATTTAGGCGATGCAAGCAAAGCCAGACATCGCCATAGCCATTGTGTACGTAGACGAGAGCCTGGTTGTTGTAAACAAGCCCACTGGCCTGTTGGCTGTGCCTGGTCGGGGGGCCGATAAAGCAGATTGCGTCAGCCTGCGGGTGCAACAGCGCTATGCAGACGCATTGGTCGTGCACCGCTTGGACCAAGCCACCTCGGGTCTGATGCTGATGGCGCGCGGCCTGGCAATGCAGCGTAGCTTGAGCTTGATGTTTGAAACCCGCAAAGTAGATAAAACCTATGTTGCCGTGGTACACGGGTTGGTAGCGCTTGACGAGGGCCGTATTGACCTGCCACTGGCGGCGGACTGGCCTGCACGCCCGAGGCAAAAAGTAGATGCCATACTAGGCAAAAGCGCCCAGACAAATTTTCGTGTTTTATCGCACAATCTGCAGAACCGTACGACGCGGTTGGAGCTGGAACCCGTTACCGGTCGCACCCACCAACTGCGTGTGCACCTGTGCGCCATAGGACATCCTATCGTGGGGGACAGTTTGTACGGGTCTGAGGACCATGTCAGCCCAGCGGGGGCTACAAAGCTATGCCTTCATGCACAGCATCTGTCGTTGCGCCATCCACAGAGCAACCAGGCGCTGGAGTGGACTGTAAACGCAGCCTTTTAGCCAATGACCGTTCGGTAACTCAAGCTGGTTTTTGCGATGCATCTACGCTGTTACGCAATGCGGTTTGCGCAACGGCATCGAGAGCTTTTTCCACTAAATGGCCATCTGACACGACGCGGATCATGCCTTGCACGCGCAGCTTGTCCATGGAGCGCTGTGACATAGAGTGCGCTTTGCCGCCGTGCGCTACAAACATAAACAGCGTGCGGTGTGGGCTAGTCCACTTGAGCTGCATACGTGCCCATTGGCCTTCCATCATCATTTCTACCCATGAACCGATAGGGATGGCCGTGAGTACCACGGGATCCACCGCCTGCGTGGGCGCTGCCTGGCTATTTTGCACTGGCTGGTCCAGCGGCATAACCGATTCAGCCTCTAAAAAACCCGCCTCTGTCATTTCGCGTTTAGCTAACCAGACGCCGTCATTTGGCTTATCGGCAGCGACTTCGGCAGGCTTGGTAGCGCTTCCTGTAGACTGCGCCTGTGCGGGTAGCGCTGTATCGACTTCGTCTGGAGCAGCGTACAAAGCCTCCAAGGCAGCACGATCTGTCAACGCGCCCTCTAGCTCTGAGCTCTCAAACTCATTGACATCAACGAATGCTGTGGTGGCAGCGTCTGACACAGCAGTTTTAGCGCGACCACCTTCCAACGCTGCCTCGTGCATGCCAATCAGTTCGGTAAAGAAATCGGTAATGCGTTCAGGTGGAAACTCGATCAACTTCAAACCTTGGCGCAGCTTGGCCAGCATCCCAGGAATAATTTGCACCAAGCGTCTGCGGTTGCGTTTGGCCACACGCGGCTGTACGCTCCAGTACAGCTCTGCGACCAATTCCTGATAGCCTTGCGGGTCACTGGTACCGTCAGTGCAGCGCAGCTGTGATTCAGCCACCACCTGAGCCCATGGGCCGCAGATGAAGTCGATAACCCCTTGCGGTACATCCACACCCTCAGCATTGGCCCGGAACTCTTGTGCCAGAAACTGCGCCAACATATTACGCTGCTCGGCGTGTAGCAGGGCTTTAGCTGCTTCCTCACGCTGGGAACGTTCCAGGGCATCTTGCCTCTCCCAAGTCGCATCCAACTGGTGCATCACCTGCACAAAAGCTGTCGTTTCGCTCTCACCGTCTTTGGTTTTTTGGTTGAGCAAAGCAATGCTTTTTTCAATAGATTTGACAAAAGGTACATACCCCTCGTCTCGTTCAGTCGCAAACGCCAAACTGCGGCTGGTTACTTTATCGAGGAACTGGCGTGCGGCATGCTGCTTGTCGCTGAAAAACCGCCCGTCTACTTTGGCAATTTCCATCAATAAAGGCTCTAGCGTTTGCAATTGATCGCGCACGCGTGGCAGCAGCCTGTCATCGGCTATCAAGTTGTCCAGCATCAGGCGTACCACCTCTTCGCCCAGTTGTTTGCCCAACTGCTTGCCATCGGTCAGCGCCATACGCGCTGCAGCTTTTTTTCGGGCCGCATCTGCATCGGGGTTTTCGGCGGCCTTGCGCGCTTTCGATTCGAGGCGTTGCACCATAGCTTCAACTTGGCGCATGTCTTGCAAAGCAACCACCGATGCGGGCACCGTATGCAAAAAGTCTTGTGGTTTGCGCGCCGCATCGCCGTCCAACTCGCCCGAGAGCAGGCGGCGCAGGCGGTCCAGGGTAAGCAGGGTACGAGCCACTGAGTTGCCTACCGCGCCAACCACACCGGGCTTGGCGACACTGCTTTGCACTTGGCCCGGTTGCACCAGAGTGGCAGGCTCTACGCCGCAGGATTTAAGCCACGCTGACAGCTCGGTGTAGAGCTTTCGCAGCAAGGTGCCCATGCGCCCGGCAGCAGGCGACAATATAGCGCCGCGAATATCCACATCTTCTACCTGCTGGACAATACACTCCCTCAGTGCGCGCGCATACATCTCGGGGCGCAAAGGGTTAATCTGAGGCTGCACCGTAATCCAACCCAGCATGGAGCTCATCAAGGCATCCAGCGGCACCATCACATCGTCGACTTGCTGGTTAATTTCTTGCAGCGCGCGGGCGACTTCAATGCTCTCATCCAAGTCTTCTTCTTCAAAAAGCTTGAGGTCTTCAAAACGCATCATCTGGGGCGACTGCGTAGCCGCTCCCAAGCCTTGAAAAACGCACTCGCGCAAGCGCTGGTTAAAACTCAGTTTGATGGCCTCCCGTTGCGCTGCCAAAATCTCCACCACCGCTTGCACCTGTGGGGGGAAATTGGGTTTGACGTGCATGCCAAAGGCTTTGTCGCCACGGCCCACCAGGCCATTGAGCACCTTGTCAATCAGCCCCTCCGACTGCTGCAAAGCAGCCTCCAGGCCATCGCGTAGAGAAACGCGCGGTCCCAACGGGTCGTCAGACACTCCTAGCTTTCGCGGGGTAGATGGTGGCATAGCTTCACATTATGGTGCGGTTTTCACGCACAAAACGCATAACGCCACTTTATGCCAGCGCTTTGTAGCGCATACGCTTCGGTTTCGCACCCTCTTCGCCCAAGCGCTTCTTCTTGTCAGCTTCGTACTCTTGGTAGTTGCCATCAAAAAACGTCCACTGGCTGTCGCCCTCGCAGGCCAGGATATGGGTAGCAATGCGGTCAAGAAACCAGCGGTCGTGGCTGATGACCATGATGGAGCCGGGGAACTCGAGCAGCGCGTCTTCCAGCGCGCGCAGGGTCTCTACATCCAGATCGTTGGACGGTTCGTCCAGCATCAGCACGTTGCCACCTGCGATCAGCGTCTTGGCCAAGTGCAAGCGCCCGCGCTCGCCGCCTGACAGGGTGCCCACGCGCTTTTGCTGGTCGCCGCCGTTGAAGTTAAAGCGCCCGCAGTAGGCGCGGCTGGCCACGGTGAACTTGCCGATTTGCAGCATGTCCAACCCGCCGGAAATTTCTTCCCACACGGTTTTGTCGCTGGTCAGGTTCTCGCGCGACTGCTCTACAAAAGCCATCTTCACGGTGGAACCAATGTTGACCTCGCCGCTATCGGGTTTCTCGGTGCCCGCGATCATGCGAAACAGCGTGGACTTGCCTGCACCGTTGGGGCCGATGATGCCGACGATGGCGCCGGCTGGGACGGTAAAGCTCAGGTTGTCGATCAGCAAACGGTCGCCAAAGGCTTTACTGACGCCCTTGAACTCGATCACGCTGGCACCCAGGCGCTCGCCCACGGGGATAAAGATCTCTTGCGTCTCGTTGCGCTGCTGGTGTTCGTGGCTGGACAGGTCTTCAAAGCGGGCGATACGAGCCTTGCTCTTGGCCTGGCGGCCCTTGGGGTTTTGGCGAATCCACTCCAGCTCTTTCTTCAGCGCTTTGGCGCGGGCATCTTCGCCTTTTTGTTCTTTCTCCAAGCGGTCGGTCTTCTGGTCCAGCCAGTCGCTGTAGTTGCCTTTGTACGGAATGCCTGAGCCCCGGTCCAGTTCCAAAATCCACTCGGCGGCATTGTCCAGAAAGTAGCGGTCGTGGGTAATGGCCACTACAGTGCCCGAGAAGCGCAACAGGAACTGCTCCAGCCAATCCACCGACTCAGCGTCCAAGTGGTTGGTAGGCTCGTCCAGCAGCAGCATGTCGGGCTTACTCAGCAACAGGCGGCACAGCGCCACACGGCGCTTTTCGCCGCCTGAGAGGTGCTTGATGATCGCATCCCACTCGGGCAAACGCAGCGCGTCAGCGGCAATGTCCAGCGCGCGGCCGTCGTCATCACCCGCCGCGCCAATGATGGTCTCTAGTTGGGCCTGCTCGGCGGCCAGTTTGTCGAAGTCAGCATCTTCGTTACCGTATTCGATGTACACCTCTTCTAGCCGCGCCTTGGCCGCAATGGCTGCGCCCATGCCGCTTTCTACGGCCTGGCGCACGGTTTGCTCGGGGTCCATGATGGGTTCTTGCGGCAGGTAGCCAATATTGAGCCCCGGCATGGGCGTGGCCTCGCCTTCAATCTCGGTGTCCAGCCCGGCCATGATCTTGAGCAGGGTAGATTTGCCCGAGCCGTTGGTACCCAGCACGCCAATCTTGGCCCCGGGGAAGAAAGACAGGCTGATGTCTTTCAAAATATGCCGTTTGGGCGGCACAATTTTGCCCACCCGGTTCATCGTAAATACGTATTGCGCCATAGCGTTGAGATTTCCAAAAAAGCTGTTTTTGCACCCGGCACTGCCCAGACCGGTTAACCCTTGATTGTCCCCGATAACTTGGGCATCTTAGCGAAAACTCCCTGCTGCGGCTGGTAAATTGGCTCTCCACGCGGCTTAGTGGCTGATTTTTGGGGTCTCGTAGCAAGTTTTGGTGGTTTTTGGAGGGCTTTGGGCATTAGGCACTGCCTTGATCACGCCAACGGCGGCTGAAGCAGTTGCGCTCTCTCCAGGTCTTGCAGCGTATCAATATCGGTCACACAGCCCACATCAGTCACTATTAATTCAGTAGCTGCTCCCGCGATGATTAATTGGGCTGCACCCTTATTTCCCGTTAAACCTGCAAGCTGAGCAGCATAGGGGCGGCCAAAACCTACGGGGTGGCCGCGTTGGCCATGAAACATCGGATAGGCAAGAGATGACTGCTGCAAAGCCTGCGCAACGGCCAGCAAAGTAGCAGGCTGAATCAATGGCAGATCTGCGGGCAAGATGAGCCAACCTTGGGCCTCTGGCGTGGCGCGTACTGCTGCGGCGATGCTGTCGCCCATGCCGGGGTGGCCCGTATCTTCTACGTGGGATGGCAGGCCGCTAGCGCGCACGACATCTAGCGTCCAGTCAATGATTTTTTTGCCGCCCAGCAGGGCTTGCAGCTTGTGCACTTGGCCGCCGGATGCGGTGAAGCGTTCACCTCGGCCAGAAGCCAGCACGATGACCGTGGGGCGGGTTGCGAAAGTTAGCACTTACCGAAATACGCTAGGCGGGCAACTCGCAACCTTGGGGCATCTCCGCACCGATGTGCACGGCGTTTTTCACCTGTACGATTTGCGCAATCACAGATACCGCAATCTCGGCAGGGGTTTTGGCACCGATGCGCAGGCCCACGGGGCCGTGCAGACGGGCTAACTCTACATCGGTCAGCTCAAAATGCTCTTTCAAGCGGGCCTTGCGGGTTTCGGTGTTGCGCTTGGAGCCTAGTGCGCCGATGTAAAACGCGTCTGAACGCAGAGCTTCCATTAGCGCCATGTCGTCTAGCTTGGGGTCGTGCGTGAGGGCGACGATGGCGGTGTGTGCGTCGGCGTTCAGGTCGCGCACCACGTCGTCGGGCATGCCCAGCACGCGGGTCACGCCGTCCATCTGCAAAGTAGCGGCATATTCTTCGCGCGGGTCGCAGACCAGCACTTCAAAGTCGAGCATACCGGCCATTTGCGCTACGGCTTGGCTCAGCTGCCCAGCGCCGATGAGCAGCAAGCGCCATTTGGGGCCAAAGGTGGTTTTGAGCGCGAGGCCGTCAAACGCGAAGGTGTCGCCGCGCTGCGCCGCGCTCAAACTCACTGCACCGGTCGCCAATGTTAAAGTGCGGGCGACCAGCTCGTGCGCTGCGGTGCGCTCTAGCAGCTCTTGCACCCAGGCGGTCTCTAGCAAAGGCTCTTGCACCAGGCGTAGGCTGCCGCCGCAGGGAATGCCAAAGCGCGCGGCCTCGGCCTTGGTCACGCCGTAGGCAATCATCGACGGTTTGTCGGTATTGCCGTCAGAGATATGGTCGCCGCGCTTAATGCGGGCGATCAAGTCGTCCTCCACACAGCCGCCCGACACCGACCCGCTGACCACGCCATCATCGCGCACGGCCAGCAGCGCACCCGGTGGGCGCGGGGCGCTGCCCCAAGTTTCCACCACGGTGACAAGGGTACAAGCATGCCCCGAGCGCTTCCAGCTCAGGGCATCTTGCAAAACGCGCAGGTCTAGACTTTCCATACATTAAGACCTTTACGTTTCAGTTCAAGTTTCAGTTCGATTTACGCTGATTTTAACGCTGCGGCGGTCATGGGCAAGGTGCGAATGCGCTTGCCTGTCAAGGCTGCCACCGCGTTGGCAATGGCAGGCACCACCACGGCCGTGGCTGGCTCGCCGATACCGCCAGGTTTTTCAGAGCTCTTGACCAAGACGATGTCGATCTGCGGTGCCTCATTCATGCGCACTACGGGGTAGTTGCCGTAGTTGGTTTCCTGCACACGGCCCTTGTCGACCGTAATCTGCTGCATCAAGCCTGCGCCCATACCAAACACAATGCTGGACTGGATTTGGCCTTCGACGATGTCGGGGTTGACCATCATGCCCAGGTCAGCCGCTACGGTCACTTTGTGCACCCGAATTTCGCCGTTTTGAATCGACACTTCGGCCACTTGCGCCATATAGGTGTCGTAGCCTTCCATCAGCGCAATGCCGCGCGCACGGCCCGCAGGTGCTGCGGTGCCCCAGCCGGCTTTTTCGGCAGCGAGTTTCAGCACGTTGGCAAAACGCGGCTTGTCTTTGAGCAAGGCCATGCGGTAGGCATACGGGTCTTTGCCGGCGGACTTGGCCAGCTCGTCCATGAAGCTCTCGTTGGCAAAAGCGTTCATGTTGTGGCTTACGCCGCGCCAGTAGCCGTTACGCAGACCGGTGTCATAAATGATCAGGTCATGCTGGGTGTTGGGAACATCGTACGCAGTGACGGCGGCTTCGGCCATGAAGGCGTCCAGGGTGTCTTTGGGAAGGCCAAAGGCGCGCTGCGTGACCGACTGCGATGCCACTTTGAAGTGCATGGCTACCGGGTTGCCTGCGCCATCTACACCCGCTTTGAGCTGGTTGACACCCATGGGGCGGTAGTAGTCGTGCGTCATGTCGTCTTCGCGCGTCCATACCAGTTTGACGGGCTTGGACACTGCCTTGGAGATTTGCGCAGCCTGGATGATAAAGTCCAGCTCAATACGGCGGCCAAAGCCACCACCCAAGAAGGTGGTTTGCACGGTGACGTCTTCAGGTTTGATACCCAGAGCACCGGCCACTGCGCCTTGCGCACCTTGCTGGAACTGTGTGGGGCCCACCAGCTGGCATTTGCCGTCTTTGAAGTTGGCGGTGAAGTTCATTGGCTCTAATGCGGCGTGAGCCTGCATCGGGCTGATGTACTCGGCCTCGATCACTTTGCTGGCACCTTTCATGGCGGCAGCCACGTCGCCCACTGGCTTGATGATGGGGATTACTTTGCCAGTAGCGGCTGCGTTCTTCATCGCGGCCAGCATGCCCTTGTCACTCAGTGCTGCGCCAGCGCCTTCGTCCCACACTATGGTCAGTGCATCGCGTGCCATTTTGGCGCGCCAAAAGCTGTTAGCGACTACTGCTACGCCGTCGGAAATTTGCACCACGTCAATCACGCCGGGCATGGCTTTGGCCTTGGCGGCATCAAAGCTCTTGACCGTGCCACCAATCACTGGGCACTGGGCCAAGCTGGCATACACCATGCCAGGCATTTTCACGTCGATACCAAACTCCGCCGTGCCATTAGTTTTGGCAGGGGTATCCAAACGCTTGACGCGTTGGCCAACGATGCGGAAGTCTTTCGGATCTTTCAGTTTTGGTTTCTCAGGCACCGGGATTTTGGCTGCTGCTTCGGCCAATTCGCCGTAGGTGGCAGATTTTCCGCCACCCATCACTTTGCCGTTATCGGCAGTGAGCGTGCTGCGGTCTACATTCCATTTGGCAGCTGCGGCGCTGATGAGCATTTCGCGCACTTGGGCACCGCCCACGCGCAGCTTTTCCCAGCCGTCGCGCACAGCGGTGGAGCCACCGGTAATCTGCGCACCCAACAGTGCGTTCACGTATACCGCGTTAG
>JAYVDN010000677.1:0-1793 GCA_043749385.1 Polaromonas sp. | reverse complement strand
TAAGGCCACGTTGCTCTAGCCAGGCCAGCAGCCCAATAAATGCCAATACGCCTAATGTGTACCAGCCATAGACTCGGTGGAGCTGAGCGGCGAACTCGCGCTGACCTGTGGCAGGGGTGTTGGGCGCGGTGTTAGTCATGCTTGGCAGAGTTATCGGCCAGCGCCGCGCTATCCCACCGGTTCATAGCCCACCCGTATACCGCTACGATGCCCAAGTACAACAACAAAGAGCCCTGCGCTGCCATCCAAAAGCTGAACGGCCCGCCTAACCAGTTAAAGCGTAATTTGTGTGCGAAAAATGGTACTCCAAACGTGACTACAGCCCACAACAGGAGCAAACCAGCTGTGAGCCATAGGGTTGACTTCCACTGGCGCGTCATTTCTTTGTTGCGCTAAAGACCACTTAACGCTGCGCGTAGCTTACTTGGCTGCACTGGCGGGAGCGGCAGCGGGTGCTGCTGGTGCCGCAGGTGTTACAGGTGCTGCAGCCGGGGCTTCTGTATGGCTGCCGGTATCGTGCTTCTCGCCACTCATATCGATTTTGTCGCCGCCTTTAAAAATCATGAACAAACCTAGGCCAGCAAACAATACAAAACCTACAAATATTTTCCACATAACTCGTTCCTTAAAAATCTGCATTGGATGCGCAAATGTACTCCCAAACTATCGACGAAGTGACATTTGCGCGCTCCCATAAAAAAAGGCTCCCGCTAATGTAGCGGGAGCCCAGTGCGTGACGCTCAATTAGTCTTTAGCGTAGATGTCCACATCTTTGGTCTCTTTGACGAAGATCATGCCGATGACAAAGGTGCCAGCCGCCACGATCACGGGGTACCACAAGCCGTAGTAAATGTCACCGGTAGCAGCCACCATGGCGAAAGCCGTGGTGGGCAGCAAGCCGCCGAACCAGCCGTTACCAATGTGGTACGGCAAGCTCATGGACGTGTAGCGAATACGGGTGGGGAACAGCTCTACCAGCATGGCAGCAATCGGGCCATACACCATGGTCACCAAGATTACCAAGTACACCAAGATAGCCAAGACCATGCCTTTGTTCATGCCCTTGTCATCGGCCTTAGCAGTCAAACCGCTGGCTTTAGCTGCGTCGAGCACAGCCTTCTTGAACTCGCCAATGGCCTTGCCGCTCTCAGCGGAGAAGCCGTTGCGCTTGTCGTTGAGTGTGGCGTTCAGGGATGGGATGGTCGTAGTACCAATCGTAACGCTGGCAACTGTACCTGCGGGTGCAACGACGTTCTTATAAGGAATGAAGTTCTGCGCCAGTACGCGCTTGGCTTGGTCGCACGAGCTGACAAAGTCAATTTCGCGGGCAATCGGGCTGCCCTGGAATGAGCAAGTTGCGGTGTCAGCAGTGACGGTCACGTTAGACGTGGTTTGCGCGTTCTTCAGACCTGGGTTGGAGTATTCCATCAACATCGGGAACACGGTGAAGTAGCTCAAGGCACCCAACAAGCAACCTGCCATGATGATCGGTTTGCGGCCAATCTTGTCAGACAATGCGCCGAAAACGATGAAGAAAGGGGTACCAATCACCAAGGCGGCTGCGATCAAAAGGTTAGCCGTGACGCCGTCCACTTTAGCAATGGTCGTCAAGAAGAAGAGTGCGTAGAACTGGCCTGTGTACCACACCACAGCTTGACCAGCGGTCAAACCCAGCAGTGCAATGATCACGATCTTCAGGTTTTTCCACTCACCGAAAGATTCGGACAATGGAGCCTTGGAGGTTTTGCCTTCAGCCTTCATCTTCTGGAAGGCGGGTGATTCGTTCATGCTCA
>JAYVDN010000676.1:0-2323 GCA_043749385.1 Polaromonas sp. | reverse complement strand
CCACAGCAGATAGCCGATGGACAGCAAACCGGCCACCGCGGCGCGGCCGAAGGTGACGAACCAGGGGGATAGCTGGGGTGCATCCGCGCCGCCCACTGCCAAGCGCGTCATGGGCAAGGTGGCGGCAAACAGGATGATGCCTATTGATCCCCACAACAGGGCTTCGCGGTCTTGTGCGTGCGTCATGCTCATACTGTGCCCATCCACAACGCGGTAGCTACCAGTACAGCGGCCATCACGCGGTTAAACCACAGCAAGCGTTTGCCACCAGCTAGCCAGTCGCGCAGCAGCGCCCCCACCGTGGCATAGGCCAAATTGCTGACCAAGGCAAACAGCATCATGGTGGGCAGCACCACCGCAAAGCGCTCCAGCGCGTCCGCGCGCCCGGCCACCCAGCCCGCTACCAGGCTGAGCGCCAGCATCCAGGCCTTGATGTTGACAAACTGCAGCGCCGCGCCTTGCCAAAATGTGACGTTGAGCCGGGACGAATCCGCCTGCGCCAGGCTGCCTGAGCGCGACAGCTTGTACGCCAGCCACAGCAAATACACCACCCCCACCACCTTCACCAGCAAGCGCAGCGCAGGCACCGCCACGATCAAGCCGCCTACGCCCGCTGCGCACACCGTCAGCAACACCCCCCAACCGACAGGCACGGCACACACAAAGCGCAGCGCGTGGCGCAGGCCGTGGTTGGCCGCCAGCGCGGTAGACAGGGTGGTGTTGGGCCCCGGTGAGAAGCTCATGGCAGTGCCCAACAGCAGCAGCGCGGTAAATTCTTGTAGGCTCATGCGATGGGGTAGTTAAAAAAGTGGCGCGTATTGCAAAGGCATGGAAAGCACTGTACAGTGATAAACAATACAGTACCAATACAGATAAGCAGATCAGCGCAATATCTGTACTGGCCACTTCACTGATACACACCCGCTCCAGAAAGACCCCCGCCATGCTGATGCGCACCTCCTCCCTGAGCCTGACCGACCAACTGGTGGCCCGTTTTACCGAGCGCATTCGCAACCGCCTGCTGGCCGCTGGCGCGCGCCTGCCCAGTGTGCGCCAGTGCGCGGCCCAGCACGGCGTAAGCCCGCACACTGTGGTGTCGGCCTACGACCAGCTGGTGGCTGCTGGGCTGGTAGAGGCACGCAAGCAGCGCGGGTTTTATGTGCGGGACATTCACCAGTCTAAGCCAAATCAGGCCCTAGCCCTTCAGAATATTTCGGGAGCAGCTACTAAAAAAATAGCGATAGAGGATATTCCTGGTGGCATATCGCTGCGCGCCAGCACCGGGCTCACAGGCCGGCTGCAGGCCCGCATCGATGCCACGGCGCTGATTCGCGGCATGTTCCACCATAACCGGGGCGGCCTGGGCAGCCACTGGCCGCAGCCGGGCATGGGCGTGTTTCCACCCGAGTGGCTGGAGTCTGACTTTATGTGCACGGCGGTGCGCAAGGTCACGCACAGCAAAACGCTGCTGGAGACCAGCCTGAAATATGGCGAGCCCAAAGGCGATACCGGCCTGCGCAATGCCCTGTCGCTCAAGCTGCGCGACCTGAGCATTGACGTGCCTGCAGAGCACATCATCACCACCGTGGGCGCAACGCATGGGCTGGACGTGGTGAGCCGCACCCTGCTCAAAGCGGGCGACTGCGTGATGGTGGAAGAGCCCGGCTGGGCGGTAGAGTTTGCCCGGCTCGACGCGCTGGGCATGCGCATACTGCCGGTACCGCGCCGCGCCGACGGTCCCGATGTGGAGGTGATGGCCAAGTACTGCAAAGAGCATGCGCCCAAGTTGTTTGTGAGTGTGAGCGTGTTCCACAACCCTACGGGCTACTGCCTCAGCCCCGGCAGCGCGCACCGCGTGCTGCAACTGGCCAACCAGCATGACTTTCATATTGTTGAAGACGACACCTACAGCCACCTTGCGCCGCAACACGCCACCCGCATGTGCGCGCTAGACGGCTTGCAGCGCACCATTTACGTCAGCGGTTTTGCAAAAATACTAGCACCCAACTGGCGTGTAGGCTACATTGCCGCCCCGGCTGACTTGGTGGAACGCATGCTGGACACCAAGCTGCTCTCCACCCTCACCACCCCCGCCCTGCTAGAAAAAGCCTTGGCCATCTGCATAGAGCAAGGCCATCTGCGCCGCCACGCCGAGCGCATCCGCACCCGGCTGGACGCCGCACGCACCCGCAGCGTCAAACTGGCCATGCAAGCCGGTTGCACCTTTGCCGCCGAGCCTGCAGGCCTGTTTGGCTGGGTAGACACGGGCGTAGACACCGACGTACTGGCCCAGCACATGCTGGACGACGGCTACCTGCTGGCC
>JAYVDN010000675.1:0-1703 GCA_043749385.1 Polaromonas sp. | reverse complement strand
AGTAAGCGTAATAGAGGTTTTTTTAGTGCCCCGCGCTGTAACCAATAGTTGGTCGTCCAGCCGCGCGGGGCTATGGTATTTCAGCTGCGTGTCGGTCACTACAAACATGCCGCCGGTCTGCTCGCGCAGTTGGCTTTGGTCCACGCCCAGCGCACGCAGCCACTCGGTGCGGGCGCGCTCCATGAACTTGAGGTAGTTGGCGTAGAAGACGATGCCACCCGCGTCGGTGTCTTCCCAGTAGATGCGCACCGGCCAGGTAAACACCTTGGGCTGCGCATTGCTGGTGGCTTGCGTCATGCCAGGGCCGCGCGCATGCGCTCGATGGCGGTGTGCAAATCTGCCATGGAACTGGCGGTAGAAAAGCGCACAAACTTGTGCGTAGAGTCGTGGCCAAAATCGCGCCCGGGCGTGATGGCCACATGGGCACGGCGCAGCATCTCAAAGCAAAAATCCCAACTGCCACCCGCAGCTTCTCCGCTGCTCTCGGCTACGCCAATCTTGTGTTGAATTTTGGAGCAGTCTGCATACACGTAAAAAGCCCCATCGGGCTCGACCGGTACCTCAAAACCCAGGCTGCGCAGCGCGGGAATAAAGTAGTCGCGCCGGGCCTTGAACTCAGCGCGGCGGCGTTCGTACTCGACAATGCTCTCAGGCTCAAAGCAGGCCAGCGCCGCGCGCTGCGACACCGTGCTGGGGCAGATGTACAGGTGCTGGGCCAGGCGTTCCACCACGCTGACCAAGCTATCTGGCACCACCAGCCAGCCCAGCCGCCAGCCGGTCATATTGAAGTACTTGCTAAAGCTGTTGACGCTGATGATCTGGTCGTCAATTTCCAGCGCGCTCTTGCCATAGGTCGCGTCGTGGCTCAGGCCCAGGTAGATCTCGTCAATCATCGTTACACCGCCGCGCGCGCTGACTATTTGGTGGATACGGCGCAGCTCGTCGGGGTGAATGGAGGTGCCGGTGGGGTTGGACGGCGAGGCCAGTAGCACGGCGCGGGTGCGCGCCGTCCAGGCAGCCTCTACCTTGGCGGCGCTGAGCTGAAAGCGCTCGGCGGGCGTGGCCGCAATCAGGCGCGGTGTGCCGTCTGCGGCGCTGACAAACTGCCGGTTGCAGGGGTAGCTGGGGTCGGGTAATAGCACCTCGTCACCCGCCTCGATGAGAGCCAGGCAAGCCAGTTGCAGGGCAGCTGACGCACCGGCAGTGAGCACAATGCGCCGCGCTGGCACCTGCACGCCAAAGCGGCTGGCATACCAAGCGCTGATGCGCTCGCGCAGCTCGGCCATGCCTGTGGCTTGGGTGTACTGGGTTTTGCCATCCCGTATGGCGCGCTGGGCTGCCTCTTGCACCAGCGGCGGCGCGCTAAAGTCGGGCTCGCCAATGTTGACAAACACCATCGGCTTGTCGGTGTGCGCTACTTGCGCGGCCAGGGCGGAGGCGGCCTTGCCTACCTCCATCACGTAAAACGGTTCTATCTTTTCTGCGCGCTGGGAGATCCGCATGGTGTTTGGGGGAAGGGGTTGGGTAATCTGGCGGTTTAGGTAACGCAAAAAACGCAAAAAATTCGCAAAAAACGCAAAATTGAATACATAGTTCAAATATTAGTTTTCATTTTTTTTAGCGCTTTTTTGGATTTATTTTTTGCGTTTTTTGCGTTACCTTATCGCTTTAACGTGCTTATTGCTGGGCGCTTTGTCGTGGCC
>JAYVDN010000674.1:0-1804 GCA_043749385.1 Polaromonas sp. | reverse complement strand
CTTACCCAGCGCGTTATTTCGTTGTGGCGGCCATGCTCTGGGCCATCTTGTGTAAACCGCAGGGTGCCGTTGGCGGGCAGGTCGGTGTGGGCCACGTCGCTGCTGTCGGCCATGTACATGGTGCCGGTTTTGTCATGCGAGTCAAACCAGTAGTACACCCCCTCGTCTTCCAGCAAGCGGTTGACAAAGTTGTAGTCGCTCTCGGCATGCTGCACGCAGTAGCGGCGCGGCTTGTGGCTGCCTATCACGTTGTCTATCTTGGTTTTTTTAAAACCTTTGATGGGGCTGTCTTCCATCACCGCATCTATCACCTCAAGGATAGATTTGTCTTGAAAAATTCGAGAATTAGTGCGCCGCGACAGCAGCCACATCCAAGAGCGCAGGCTAATGTGGTACTGAAAATACCGGCCCATCTGCCCGCCCCGCACCATGCGCACCGCATGCCCCTGAAAATGCCGCTCATGGCTGCCGTTCTGGGCGTCCTTAAAGTAAGCCCCCACATTAAACGGTTTGCCCAAAATATCTTTAGGGTCAATCAGCCGGTTTCTGGACAGCACCGTCAGCTCATAAAACGACGGCCGCGACAAAGACTCGTGCCCCACGATGCTCCAAAACATCAAGTCATCGTTAACTGGCGAGTCACTTTTAATATCAAAAGCCGTATCAGCCATGACACGCCCCGACATCAAAAAACATCACAGTACAACCCATTTCGCGCATGAAGTGCTCCAAATCCTACTGCTTTGAAGACGAATGGCTAGCGCGATATTCAAATAGCGGTCTAAGGGGGGAGCGACGAGCGGGTGACTACCCGGTAGCCATTGCTGGTTGGGCTAAGCAGCGCGGCGCAGGCTAAAAACCGTTGCAATCAACCACGGTAGGTAAAATAATCACTATATATTTAGGAGCTGCTCCCGCGACATTCTATTGGCCTGCAGCCCGATTAGTATCTTAAAAATGGATCTAAAAGCACCTTCACAGGCATGTGCGGGTCTGTTTTCTGTCGTTCAAACGGTTTTGCAACGCTTACAGGCGTGTTTTTGAGCCGAATTTAAGGTATCAATCGGGCTACAGGCCAATAGAATATTGCGGGAGCAGCTATGAAGGTAATAGCGTTTTGGTCGGATAGCCATTTCAAACACATGAACTACTGCTTGCCTTCATTGCGCTCGCTCAACTGGCCGAAACCAGCCAACCTGCTACCGGATCGCCGTTCTCATGGCGCAACTCCACTGGCTTCAAATCAACGCTTTCAAATCCGGCCTGATCGAGTTCGGCCTCCACATAGCTGCGGGAATGGCTGTACCGGCCATGTGTCTGCAGCTTGAAGCTCTCCCCCAGCGTATGGGCTTCCACTGTGAACACCCATTGGCCGCCAGGCCGTAAAACCTTCTTTACGGCTGTAAAAGCCTCGGACAATTTGCCAAAATAACACAGGGTGTCGGCGGACACGACCACATCGAACAATTTGTCAGTGCGCAGCATATAGGCAACCAGTTCTGACTGGACCAATTCGTCATACAAGTGCCGGTCAAACGCGCGGCTTAACATGGCGCTGGACAGGTCAACGCCCACCAACTCCTGGGCGAACGGGTGAAGATAAGACCCGCAAAGACCCGTGCCACAACCCGCATCCAATATCCGGTATGCCTTCTTTCTCTCGCCCAGCAGCGTAGCCACCACCTCACCCACCAGCTCCGGCGCACGGTATTCCAGCGACGCCAGCTTGGCATCAAAACTGTTGGCGAAGCTGTCAAACTCATCCACCACAAACTGGTCAGAGGCTCTCTCAGGCGTGTCAGCA
>JAYVDN010000673.1:0-1598 GCA_043749385.1 Polaromonas sp. | reverse complement strand
AAGACGTGGTTATGCGTATTCTGGCCGGCGGTGAAGCCATTCCCATGGAACAACTGGGTTTAACACCACACAACATGGAACGCCTGCACAGTGTCATTCGCAAACCGTATGGCTTGTTTTACGTGTGCGGCCCTACCGGCTCTGGTAAAACCACCACACTGCACTCCATTTTGGCGACCTTGAACACGCCGGACACCAAAATTTGGACCGCAGAAGACCCCGTTGAGATCACGCAAAAAGGTCTGCGCCAGGTGCAGGTCAATAAAAAAGCTGGCATCGACTTCGCCATGCTCATGCGCTCGTTTTTACGGGCCGACCCCGACATCATCATGGTCGGTGAGTCGCGCGACCATGAAACCGTCTCCATGGGCGTTGAGGCGTCCTTGACCGGGCATTTGGTGTTCTCCACCCTGCACACCAATTCAGCGCCCGAATCCATCACCCGCCTGTTGGACATGGGCATGGACCCCTTTAACTTTGCCGATGCGCTCTTGGGCGTTTTGGCGCAGCGTTTGGCCAAGCGCTTATGCACGTGCAAAGAAGCCTACACCCCCGCCGGGCCAGAGCTTCAAGCCTTCATCAGCGAATATGCCGAAGAGCTGCGCCATACCCCAGCCTGGCTGGCAGATGCCCCTGGTGAAGCAAAAAAACTCTACCAAAGCTGGATTGAAAACTACGGCACAGACGGCCGCATCACCATGTACCGCCCTGTCGGCTGCTCACGCTGTGCCAAAACGGGCTACAAAGGCCGCCTGGGCTTGCATGAGCTCTTGCTGGCTGACGATGAGACCAAAAAACTGATCCAAGAACGCGCCAGAGTCGCCACCCTCTTCTCCAGCGCCGTTGCAGGCGGTATGCACACCCTGAAAATGGACGGTATGGTCAAGGTGCTGCAGGGTTTGACCGACCTCAAACAAGTGCGCAGTGTTTGCATTAAGTAGCTGTTAATCGCGATGTTCATTCTTGGCTTTACATTACCCCGGTAAAGTATTAATATATAGCCATGCTACAAATACAAACCAAGCTCACATCCCAAGGCCAAGTGTCCGTGCCCGCTGCCATCCGCCATATTTTGGCGCTGACGCCGGGTAGTGCGATAGTCTGGACACAAGACAACGGGCGCATCATCGTAGAGCGCGCGGTACGCCACACGACAGAAGATGCCCATAAAGCACTCTTTGGTGATGAAGACACTACGCTTGCGCCTAAATCGCTACAAGAACTGAAGCAAAGTATTGCCCAGTACATGAAGCAAAAGCATGCACGCCATTGATACCAACATATTGGTTCGCCTCTTGGCACGTGATGATTTGAAGCAAGCCAAACTAGCCGACCAGTTTGTAGCCAAAGGCGCTTCGCTATCACATTTGGTACTGGCTGAAACACTCTGGGTGCTTAAGTCCGCCTATGACCGCAGCCCCTCCCAGCTATGTGCCGTACTGGGCGTTTTGCTGGCGCATGAAAGCCTAGTCCTACAAGATGCAGACACCGTCAGCGCAGCACTCACACACTTCAAAAGCAAGCCAGCCTTGGGCTTTTCGGACTGCCTCGTTTTAGAAATCGCGCGTAAAGCAGGTTATGTGCCGCTGGCTACCTTT
>JAYVDN010000672.1:0-5575 GCA_043749385.1 Polaromonas sp. | reverse complement strand
GTGTCGCAACGCACCGAGGTCAAAATTGGTATCCGCCGCCCCGGGCGCGTGGAGATTACCGAAGGCGTGGCCGATGGCGACACTGTGGTGGTGGCGGGGCAGCAGCGCTTGCAGCGCGACAATTCTCCTGTGCGCGTCATCGAAGTAGGCCGAGGCGGCGGTGGCGCGGGCAGGCCTGCTGAAGGTGCTGCTGGTAGCCTTGGCGCAGGTGGCTCTGCAGCGGGTTCCAATGGCCAAGGCGGGCCAGGCCAAGGTGCAGCAGGCACTGGTGCAGCAGGAACCGGCGCACAGGCGCAAAATAGTGCCACCAGTGGTGCGGTGGGCATGCCTGGCGCGCCGCCTGCTGGCGCCGACGCGCCCGCAGCGACCCGCGCTGCATCCAGCCCCAGCCGCTAGTTTTTACTCTACCGCATACCCACTAGGAGCACCGCATGCAACTGCCAGAGGTATCCATCCGCCGCCCCGTTTTTGCCACGGTGCTGTCCTTGCTGATCTTGCTGATCGGCTATGTGTCGTTTACCAAGCTCTCGGTGCGCGAGTATCCCAAGATCGACGAGCCTACCGTGACGGTCGAGACGCGCTATCTGGGTGCCTCCAGCGAAGTGGTCGAAAGCCAAGTCACCAAGGTGCTGGAAGACTCGCTGGCGGGCATTGAGGGTGTGGACATCATCACGTCGATCTCGCGCCAGGAGCAAAGCCAGATCACTGTGCGCTTTGTGCTCACCCGCGATGCCGACAGCGCCGCCGCCGACGTGCGCGACAAGGTCAGCCGCGTGCGCTTGCGCCTGCCCGCCACCGGCATTGACGAGCCGGTGATTGCCAAGGTGGAGGCCGATGCCTTCCCCGTCATTTGGCTGGCATTCAGCTCAGATACTTTGAGCTCGCTGCAATTGTCTGACTTGGCCAACCGCCAAGCCAAACCGATGCTGCAAACGGCCCCCGGCGCAGCCGACGTGCGGGTGTTTGGCGAGCGCAAGTACTCCATGCGCATCTGGCTTGACCCTGACAAACTGGCCGCCTACAAGCTCACCACGCAAGATGTGGAAGATGCTTTGCGCCGCTCCAACGTGGAAGTTCCCGCAGGCCGCATCGAAAGCAAGCAACGTGAATTCAACGTCACCAGCGCCACCGACCTGCAAAAGCCCGCCGAGTTTGCTGCCATCCAGATCAAAAACGTCAACGGACTGCCGGTGCGCATTGGCGACGTGGCGCAGATTCGCCAAGGCCCTGCGGCCGAGCGCACCTCCACCCGCCTGAACGGGCGCAACGCCATCACGCTGGGTGTGATCCGCAACGCCACGGCCAACCCGCTGGATTTGTCCGCCGCCGTGCGCGAAATGATCCCGAAGATCAAAGAAAACCTGCCGCCCGGTATTGAGATTGATGTGGCCAACGACAACTCGGTGTTCATTGACCGCTCGATCAAAGCCGTGTACTCCACCATCGCAGAAGCTGTGGTGCTGGTGGCGCTCGTGATCTTTGTCTTCTTGCGCACGCTGCGTGCGTCCATTATTCCGCTCATCACCATTCCGGTGTCTTTGATCGGCACCTTCGCGCTAATGGCGCTGTTCGGCTTTACCATCAACACGCTTACCTTGCTGGCCCTGGTGCTGGCCATCGGGCTGGTGGTGGACGATGCCATCGTGGTGCTGGAGAATATTTACCGGCATATTGAAGAGGGCAAAGCCCCGCTGGATGCGGCCATCATCGGCGCCAAGGAGATTGGCTTTGCAGTAGTAGCCATGACTCTTACGCTGGCAGCGGTGTACGCGCCGCTGGCCTTTGCGCCCGGCCGCACCGGGCGCTTGTTTACCGAGTTTGCTTTGGCTTTGGCGGGCTCGGTGGTGGTCTCGGGTTTTGTAGCCCTCACGCTCTCGCCCATGATGTGCTCCAAGCTGCTCAAGCACAACCCCAACCCCTGGTTTTTTGACCGCTGGATTGAACGTGGCCTGAACGCCATGACGCGCGGCTACAGTAAGCTGCTGGGCTGGAGCCTGAAAGCGCGCTGGCTGGTGGTGCTGGTGATGATTGGTTCGGGTGTGGGCACCTGGTCTTTGCTCAAAGACATCAAACGCGAACTGGCGCCCATGGAAGACCGGGGTGTCATTTTGACCGTGATCAACGGCCCCGATGGCGCCACGCTGGACTACACCGCCAAATACGCCGAAGCGATCGAGCGTATCGGCATGCAGTACAAAGAGTTTGACCGCATTTTCACCGTGGCGGGCAACCCCACGGTAGCGCAGGGCAACGTGTTTTACCGCGCCGTGCCATGGGAAGAGCGCACCAAAAAAACCTATGACATGGCACGCGAAATGTCGGGCCGTATCAGCGGCCTGCCCGGTGTCACGGCCTTCCCCATCACGCCGCCTTCCCTGGGCCAAGCCTTCCGCGAGCGGCCGATCAACTACGTGATAGTCACCTCCGACAGCTACCAAAACTTAAGCCAAGTGGTGCGTGCCTTTCAGGACGAGCTGGCCAAAAACCCCGGCTTTGTGCAGGTAGACACCGATCTGCGTCTGAATAAACCCGAGATCAAAATGGAAGTAGACCGCGAGCGCGCCGCCGACATGGGCGTGAGCGTGGAAGCTGTGGCCCGCGCGGTGGAAACCATGCTGGGCGGCAGGGCCGTGACGCGCTACAAACGCGACGGCGAGCAGTACGACGTGATCGTGCAAACCAACACCACCGACCGCGACACGCCAGACGATATTGAAAAAATCTTTGTACGCGGCCGCAACGAGGCGATGATCCCGCTGTCTGCCTTGGTCAAGCTGCGCGAGATCGTCGTGCCCCGCGAGCTGAACCACTTTGGCCAGCGCCGCTCGGCCGCCATTACCGCCAACCTGTCGCCTGAGTATTCGCTGGGCAAGGCGCTGGAGTTTATGGACGCCACCGCGCAAAAAGTGCTCAAGCCCGGCTACGCCACCGACCTGAACGGCCAAAGCCGCGAGTTTAAAAAATCTTCTGGCTCACTGGCCATCGTATTTGCCATGGCGCTGCTGTTCATCTTCTTGGTGCTGGCGGCGCAGTTTGAGAGCTTTGTCGATCCGTTTGTCATCATGCTCAGTGTGCCGCTGTCCATGGTAGGCGCACTGGCCGCACTGCAGTGGAGTGGGGGTACGCTCAACGTGTTCAGTCAAATCGGTTTAATCACCTTGGTGGGCCTGATCACCAAGCACGGCATTTTGATCGTGGAGTTTGCCAACAAGCTGCGCGAGGAGGGTGTGGATACTTGGACGGCCATCCAAAAATCAGCATCACAACGCCTGCGCCCCATCTTGATGACTACCGGCGCCATGGTGCTGGGTGCACTGCCATTGGCCCTGGCCACCGGCGCGGGGGCCGAGAGCCGTCAGCAAATTGGCTGGGTCATCGTAGGCGGCATGTCGCTAGGCACACTGCTCACCATCTTTGTGGTGCCCACCATGTACACCCTGCTGGCACGCAAGAAGGCGCCTGGTGCGATCAAAACCGCGATTGTGGATACCCATGCCCCCGCTACGCCGCACGGTGTGGTACCCGCTTTAGTGCATGCCGAAGTACTGGTAAAGTGATTGCGGTTATTTGGATACTACTTATTTAATAGCTGCTCCCGCGATATTTTAAAGGGCTGGAGCAGGTTTTGTTATCTCAGTAGCGATGGTGGTGGTGATGTGGCTGGTGCCATAGCTTTAAAATAGTGTGGATGCAGCACACCATAGATTTTGTTGAACAGATAGAACGCGCCACTTTGGCCGCGGTGTCACCTCAAGCAGTGCAGGCGCTACCAGGCTGGCTGTTGCCGTTTGACACCGGCACTGTAGGCCGCGCCAAAAGCGCAGTGCCTTTATTGCATACTGCTGACCATGCCCAGGCAGCCATGGTGCGCACCATTGAGCGGCATTACGCCGCACGCGGCTTGCAGGTCAGCTTTCGCCTGCCCGATGTACCGTGCTTTGATGCCATGCGCAAAATGCTGGTGGACCAAGGCTATCGTCCCGAGCAGCCCACTTTGGTACAGACCAGCACGGTGGCCGCAATGCGCGCTGTGACTGCCCAGCTTGCGGCAGACGTCGACTCAGCACCCGATGCAGGATGGGCATCGGTCTTCCTGGGTGAAGGCTTTGACCCGGTGGACGGTGCCAGTCGGGTCAAAGCTTTGAGCAAAGCCAGCGGCACGGTGTTTGCCAGCGTGCGCGAGGCCGGGCACACCATCGCCGCTGGAGCAGGCGCCTTCAGCCACGGCTGGGCCAGCGTACACGGCATGCGCACCGCAGCCGCACACCGATGCAAAGGACTGGCCGCACGGGTGCTGGCAGGTATTGCGCAGGCTGCGTTGTACAAAAACTTCAGTAATGTGTTTTTGCAGGTGGAAGAGGGCAATGCTTCTGCTTTGGCTTTGTACCAGCGGGCTGGATTTACGACGGCGTGGAAGTATGTGTATTGGCGCTTGCCGCCGGCCCAAGGGTGCGCTGTGGATGGTTGCTAGCTACAGAAAACTAGCACAACTCAAAAAAAGGGCTGCGCAAGCGCAGCCCTTTTGCATTGGTAAATTGCTATTTAGTTGCAATACACCGGTGCACCAGTGTAGGTTGGCGCAGTAGGTGTAGACCATCTATTGACAGGTGTCACGGCGATGTTGCACGAGGCATCTGTCACCAAGTCAAATGCATACCAGTCGAAGGTACTGGTTGTTTCTCCAGCGGGTGGCGTAAATACGGTCAAAGCGCCACGAATATTGAGCTCAACGCGCGCTGGCGAACCGGTGATCCCAGGATTAGAACTCTCAGAGTAGTTGCGCACCCAGTAGCGGTAGGTAGCATTTTTTGCCACCCGGCCAATGGTGATGTACTCTGGGCCAAAGCTGGAAGTATCGTCCACATCCAGGTTCACATAAGGCGAGCTGCCTAGCGAGCCTTTGCTCGAAAATTCGATTTCTTGCGCGTTACCAGATGCATTGGGCACCCACAGATGCGAGTCCAAATCAGAGGGTCGAGCGCCCCAGCTTAACTTGATGGTGACCGCTGCTTGCGTCAATGTCAGGCACGCTGTCACGGTCTGGTCAATGCTGGTGGTGTTGATGCCTACAGACGTTCCTACCAGGCCGTTCGAGCTGGCAGTCAGCGCGACGCGAGAGCTGGATTTAACGGCGATACGAAACTTACCTGCAGCATCAGATACGGCGCTGGAGTTGCCTACGTAGTCGATGCCTTCAGAAGCGATGCGTACGCCCACCACCGCAGTACCCGATGCGTTGACGACACAGCTGTTGATGAACACCGTTTGCGCAATACGGTCAGCGTTCCAGGTGCTGAACTGCGTGACGGTACCTTCGAAAAAAGCCGTGGCACCACTGCCGACTAAAGTGGCGGTTCCCTCTTGTACCCACTGGCCTGTGGCGGTGTTAAAGCGAAACAGCGGGATGGTTGCAGGCAGCGCTGCGCCCCGCGTAACAGCGGGAATGCGTATGGTGGCGCTTTGACCGCTACGCAGGTTCAGGGGTGCACCAGTGGCGTCCGCGATGGTGATGTTTAGAGCACCAAAAGACTCAATGGGCGCTACGGTGCCACTGACTTGCGTGACCAAGCTGCCG
>JAYVDN010000671.1:0-1935 GCA_043749385.1 Polaromonas sp. | reverse complement strand
ATGTCCGCCTCACTGAAAGTCTTTACCGCATAGCCGCCGTTGGCCAGTGCTTCCAATAATCCTTCTTGCTCCAGCCGCATCAGTGCCGCACGAATCGGTGTGCGCGACATGCCTAGCTTTTCGACTATCGACAGCTCGGCGATGCGTGCGCCGCCAGCAAGTTGCCCCGACAAGATCAGCTCACGCAGTTGCAACTGCGCCCGCACGGCTGCGCTGGCCTGCGTGGTTTCTGAGATGTTTGCGGTGCTAGCTAACGTATTTACGGTGGGAGTAGCTACTAAATTCATAGTTTTATCCATGGATTTTCAAACTAGGTGACTTGGCGAATCGGGATCACTATGCTGGTGGACTGCTCATCCGCCACCAGCTTGTCAATCCGCTTGCGCGCCCACATCGAGCCTGCGTCGATATTAAGGTTGTAAAACTGATGGTCGGGGTGCTCTTCCATGGCGATCTGCTGGGCTTCGAGGACATGTTCGTCTTCTCTAAAAATATTGGCCACGCCTTCGCGCAACTGGTGCGTCAGGCGCTGCTCGCCCAGGCAATAGTTGCGGGCAAAGGCCCAAAAGTAGTGGCAGGTATTGTCGGTAGCGGGGGTGATGGTGTTCAGCACTTGGCCGTTCACGCCTTTGCTGCGGTTGCTTAAACGCGCATCGCCTTGGTTGCCGCCGGGAGGCACGGCACCCGTGCCCGCTTGCGCCACGCCGACATCGATAACCACGGTACACGGCGCTTCAAACTGGATGATCTGCCAGCGGTCTACCTTGCCCTCGTAGCCTAGTGCCTGCTTGATCTGCCCGGCCCAGAAAGGCGGCGCGTCGATGTTGTCCATCCAGCGCGTCACGGTGGCTTTGCGTGTGCCATGCGTAGCGACAAAGGGGGCCTCGGCCACAGCGCGCTGGCCGATGCTACTGCCGTGCACAAAGGTCTCGTGCGTTAAATCCATCAGGTTGTCCACCACCAAGCGATAGTCGCATTTGACGGTGATCACTTTGCCATCGCCCGCCCAAGCCGGGTCATCATTCCAGTGCAAGTCGGGCACTAGGGCTACATCAGCCTTGGCCGGGTCGCCGGGCCAGACCCACACAAAGCGGTGCTTCTCTACCACCGGGTAGCTGCGCACGCAGGCTGAAGGGTTGAGCGTCTCTTGGCTGGGCATATGGGTGCAGCGGCCCTGCGCGTTGTACACCAGGCCGTGGTAGCCGCAGACCAGCTCGTCGCCTTCTAGTCGCCCCATCGAAAGGGGTAGCAGGCGGTGCCAGCAGGCGTCTTCCAGCATGGCCACCGTGCCATCGTTCTGGCGAAACATGACCATTTTTTGCTTGCAGATGGTGCGTGGCAGCAACTCGTGCTTGACTTCGATGTCGTAGGCAGCGGCGTACCAGGCGTTGAGAGGGAAAGAGGTTTTAAGCGTGCCCATGGATACGAATTGTATACATAAACTGTGAAAATCGCCTCTAGTTGACCCTTAGTCTACGTATTTTCCTACTTTTGGTATCCATAACTACTGTGCCTAAGTGCTCTAAAATCGTTTCACCTTCACCCTACACAGACACCTATGACCGTCCACGCCAAACTCCCCGCCCGCTTCGACCATGTCGGCAGCTTTCTGCGCCCCCAGTACCTGCTGGAAGCGCGTGAGCAAAAAGCCAAAGGCAGCATCACCCCCGCAGCGCTGCGCTTGGTGGAAGACAAAGCGATTGCCGAAATCGTGAATTTCCAAGAGTCTGTCGGCCTCAAAAGCATTACCGACGGCGAGTTTCGTCGCACCTACTTTCATACCGACTTTTTGGAGCAGCTGGGCGGCGTAGAGGTAGGCATCCCCGTCACCGTTCAGCGCCCTGATGGCACCATGGAACTGGCCCCGCCGGTAATGAAAGTGGTAGGCAAAGTGCACCACGCTAAAGACATCCAGTTGGCTGACTTTGAATTCCT
>JAYVDN010000670.1:0-2921 GCA_043749385.1 Polaromonas sp. | reverse complement strand
GGATTTGCCGACCACGCGGTAGCTGGATGCGGGCTTGATGACGGCCTTAGGGTCGATCTTCCCGTCCACCTTCAAGTCGGCGCTGCTGGCGCCTTGCACCAGCTCGCTGTAGCTGACAGATTTGGCAGCGTCTGATGCGACGCTGACGATGCCCTGGTTGACTGCCAAATCGGTGACGGGGACGCCCAGCCGGGTGGATGCCCTGGCCAGCAAGGCTGCGCGGGCCGTGGCACAGGCTTTGCGTAACTCGCCGCCGCCTTGGGCAATGGTCAGGTTGGCACCAGTGAGCCACTGGTCGGGCGTGGTGGCGGTGTCGCCCATCACCATCTCGATTTGCTCAAAGGCCAGGTCAAGCTCATCGGCCGCCATCTGCGCCATGGCGGTTTTGGTGCCGGTGCCCAGATCGACCTTGCCGACAAAGATGGTGACTTTGCCGCCAGGCTCAATGCTCACGAAGGAATCCACCAGATCTTTAGCGACCGATTTGGCTGGGCGCAGCGCGCTCGCAGATGTGGGCGCCGCCGCGTGCGCCAGCGTGCCAGCAGCGCTGAAGCCAACGACCAGTGCGCCTGCGCCGCTAAGTAACAGGGTGCGGCGCTGCATGAGGTGCTCTGACGGCTGAGCCTTCAGCTTGCTTGGGGAGGTGCTTGCGTGTGTCATGATCGTACCCCTTTTTAAGCCATGGCCGCGCGTTTGACAGCGGCGCAGATGCGTTGGTGGGTGCCGCAGCGGCACAGGTTTCCCTCCAATGCCCCCTTGATCTGGGCATCACTCGGCTTGGGGTTGCTGGCCAGCAAAGCGGCCGAGGTCATGATCATGCCGCTGACGCAGTAGCCGCACTGCACCGCCTGCTCGTCAATAAAAGCCTGCTGCAACTTGCCAGGCTTGCCCGCGCTGCCCAGGCCCTCCAGCGTGGTGATGGCCTTGCCCGCCAGCGCGTTAATTGGCAGCAGGCATGAGCGCGTAGCCACGCCGTCCACATGCACGGTGCAAGCCCCACACTGGCCCAGGCCGCAGCCAAATTTGGGGCCATTGAGTGCGAGGTTGTCCCGCAATACGTAGAGCAGCGGGGTATCCGCATCAACGTTCACCGATTGCGGTGTGCCGTTGACTTTGAGGGTGTAGTTGGGCATGTGTCTCTCCTTTGAGATGAGGTGTTTTTGAAGAAAATCTGCGCACTGATAAGTCCATGACTTGTGAACGCTGATTGAAAATCTACAGGTGAAATTTGTCAATCTCGCAGGTGTCTGGAGAGGCGATGTCTGTCGCAGATGCGTCTCTCGCGGTTGTGAGTGAAGCTGCATCGTCACCAAGCGGCCCGCGGTGCACCCGGGTTCGTTATTTCTTGGCTTTACCTATCTGGTCTTCGAAAGTGCGCAGGTCTTTGTAGGGTGCCATGCAAGTCGGCAGGCGTGCCCTGAGTGCCGTTAGAATCGACAGCACCTCTCACCATGGCCTTGTATGGATACTCTCGCGCTGTGAATAACTTGAAGAAACACCTATGCATCCCACAGCCCATTACCCCCGTCTGAAATTAGCTCTTGGTTTTGCTCTCACCGCCCTGCTTGGCACGACGGTAAGCGATTCAGTCTTTGCACGCGAACTTCGCCTTGATCTGTCTGTCAGCAGCGCCACCAACAATCCAAGTTGGAGGCAGTCAGAGATGAACGGCATTGAGATTCGTTTTGGAAGCAATTCAAGCGCGACTTATACCAATGTGTCTGCCCCCGTGTCTCTAGACGGCTTTGCGCGCGCTTCGGTACAAAGAAACGGTCGTTATGTGCAAAGAGAAGACGCGCCTGTGTGCCACGAGGCCTTGCGCAATACCCTGGCTAAAGCAGCAGAGCAAGCCCGCAAAGTGGGTGCCAATGCGTTGGTAAACATCACCAGCAAATTCCTGGACACACCGTTGAACAGCAAAAACCAATACACCTGTAATTCTGGCACGGGGAGCGCCACGGTAGATCTGGTGGTGCAGTTTGCTACGCTACAACCTGAGAATCTTAAAGTCACCACGCAAGAGATGCTACCCATGGCCAAGTTACCCGGTGCGCTCACCGCGCGGGTCTATCCCCCTGCGATGTCGAGTGCCTCTGTCTCTGACGCCGATGCCATTCCGTTTATCGGCCAAGGCTGCAGGCGGTTTTATACCGAAGAATGGTTAAAGTACGCCTTACCGCGAGCCTTCGCAATCTCCCCAACCGGCTATTGCCATTCAGGCAGTGGTTTCAATCCAGCCAACGGAGCCCATAAAGACCCGGCAATCCGCTCCCTAGAAGGATGCAGCGCGAAAGCGGGCACGCCGTGTCAGCTGTACGCAGTGGATAACAATGTCGTGCACAACCCCGCAGGGATATCAGAAGTAGACTTGAAGCCGGTAGCCGTCAAATAAATTTGAGGCCATGCGTATCGCAAAACATAGCGAAGCTCGCTTTCCTCAGAAGTCGGCGAGCAGATAAATGAGGATGGGCCACACTTGATGAGTGTGGCCCATCCTACTGGCGCTGGATCAAGCTGCTTGCAAAGCCGCGTTGAACGTAGCACTTGGCCGCATGATGGCCGACACTTTGGCCATATCTGGCTTGTAGTAGCCGCCAATGTCCACAGCCTTGCCTTGCACGGCATTGAGTTCGTCAACAATCTTTTGCTCGTTGCTGGCCAGGGCTTTGGCCAAGGGCGCAAAGTGCGCTTGCAACTCTTTGTCCTCGGATTGCGCGGCCAAAGCCTCTGCCCAATACAGCGCAATTTAGAAGTGGCTGCCACGGTTGTCTAGCTGGCCGGTGCGAGTTTTGGGGCCTTTGTCCAGGTCCAGCAATTTACCAGTGGCCGCATCCAAAGTTTTGGCCAGCAAGGTAGCTTTGGCATTGCCTGTTTTGATGCCCAAATCTTCCATGCTCGCGGCCAGCGCCAGGAACTCGCCC
>JAYVDN010000669.1:0-4566 GCA_043749385.1 Polaromonas sp. | reverse complement strand
ACCACCGTAGAGCCAAACACCACGCGCCCGTCAGCGTTCACCTCGGTGGGGTCGATGATTTGCGCAGCTGACAACTTCCCCTCGACTTCCTGAATACGGCCTTCAATAAAGCCTTGACGGTCTTTGGCGGCATCGTACTCGGCGTTTTCGCTCAGGTCACCTTGGGCCCGCGCCTCGGAGATGGCGTTGATCACCCATGGGCGCTCTACCGTCTTGAGCTGGTGCAGTTCGGCCTTGAGCTTTTCAGCGCCGCGTTTGGTGATAGGGATAGTAGCCATATTTGTAAACTCCAAAAGGAAACCGCCGGGCGTTGCCGCTCGGCGGTGGTATGCATAGAATTATGCCGCTAAAAATGCGGCTTGGGCACACTTAGATAACGAGCGCAGCGTGCATTTCTTGCACACTGATGACACCTAAATTGTCCACATATTTCATACCCTCCACCGCCGCCTCAGCGCCAGCGATGGTGGTAAACGTGGTCACCCTTGCCAGCAAGCTGGAGGTGCGGATGGCGCGGCTGTCGGCGATCGCGTTGCGGCGCTCTTCGACGGTGTTGACCACCATCGTGATCTCGTTGTTCTTGATCATGTCAACGACGTGCGGGCGTCCTTCTGTGACTTTGTTCACCACTTGCACTTTCAGGCCTGCAGCTTGGAACGCCGCTGCCGTGCCTTTGGTGGCCAGAAGTTCAAAGTTCATAGCTACCAGTGCGCGCGCCACCTCGACCGCACGAGGCTTGTCGTTGTTCTTGACGGTAAGGAACACCTTGCCCGACTTGGGCAGCTTGGTGCCCGCGCCAAGCTGGCTCTTCACAAACGCCTCGCCAAAGGTTTTGCCCACGCCCATGACCTCGCCGGTGGACTTCATCTCGGGGCCGAGGATGGTGTCCACACCGGGGAATTTGACGAAGGGGAAGACAGCTTCTTTCACGCTGAAATACGGTGGCGTAACTTCTTTGGTGATGCCCTGGGAAGCCAACGACTGGCCTGCCATGCAGCGCGCCGCTACTTTGGCCAACTGGATGCCCGTGGCCTTGCTGACGTAAGGCACGGTGCGCGATGCGCGTGGATTGACTTCCAGCACATAGATCACATCTTGGCCGTCTTTGTGTTGGATGGCAAACTGCACGTTCATCAAGCCCACCACTTGGAGCGCGCCTGCCATGGCGGCGGACTGGCGCTTCATCTCGTCCACCGTCTCTTTGGACAGCGAATACGGCGGCAGCGAGCAGGCCGAATCGCCACTGTGGACGCCCGCTTGTTCGATGTGCTCCATCACACCGCCGATAAAGGTTTTGCCTTCGGGGTCGCGCAGGCAATCCACATCGCATTCAATCGCGTCGTTCAGGAAGCGGTCTAACAGCACGGGCGAGTCATGCGAGACCTTGACGGCTTCGCGCATGTAGCGCTCCAGGTCGCGCTGCTCGTGCACGATCTCCATGGCGCGGCCACCCAGTACGTAGCTGGGGCGCACGACCAGCGGGTAACCCAGCGAAGTGGCTTTTTCTAAGGCCTCTGCTTCGGTGCGGGCAGTGGCGTTGGGCGGCTGCTTCAAGCCTAGCTCGCGCAGCAGCGCAGAGAAACGCTCGCGGTCTTCAGCAGCGTCGATCATGTCGGGCGAGGTGCCGATGATGGGCACGCCGTTGGCTTCCAGATCGAGCGCGAGCTTGAGGGGGGTTTGGCCGCCGTACTGCACGATCACGCCCCAAGGCTTTTCTTTGTCCACGATTTCCAGCACGTCTTCCAGCGTCAAGGGCTCAAAGTACAGGCGGTCTGAGGTGTCATAGTCGGTGGACACGGTCTCGGGGTTGCAGTTGACCATGATGGTCTCGTAGCCGTCTTCGCGCATGGCCAGCGCGGCGTGCACGCAGCAGTAGTCAAACTCAATGCCTTGACCGATGCGGTTGGGGCCGCCGCCTAGCACCATGATTTTTTTGTTAGTTGTCGGCTCGGCTTCGCACTGCGCGGCGCTTTGACCGGGGCCAAACGGCCCGGTGACAAAACCTTCGTAGGTCGAGTACATGTAGGCCGTGTTGGTGGCAAATTCTGCCGCGCAGGTGTCCACGCGTTTGTAGACGGGGCGGATGCCCAAGGCGCGGCGCTTTTCACGAATGACTGTGTCGGTGGTTTTCAGTTGGCGTGCCAGGCGGCGGTCAGAAAAACCTTTTTGTTTGAGCTTGAGCAATTCCTCTTTGCTCAACGCATCTAAGGTGGTCTTTTCCAACTCCAGCTCGATCTTCACAATCTCTTCGATCTGCACCAGAAACCAGGGGTCAATTTTGGTCAGTGCAAATACCTCATCTACGCTCATACCTTGTGCAAACGCGTCGCCCACGTACCAGATGCGCTCGGGGCCGGGGGAGCCCAGCTCTTTTTCCAGCACTTCGCGGTCTTGGGTTTTCTCGTTCATGCCGTCTACGCCCACCTCTAAGCCGCGCAGGGCTTTTTGGAAGGATTCCTGGAAGGTGCGGCCCATGGCCATCACCTCACCCACGCTCTTCATTTGCGTGGTCAGGCGGTCGTCGGCATCCTTGAATTTTTCAAATGCAAAACGCGGAATTTTGGTTACCACGTAGTCGATGCTCGGCTCAAACGAGGCAGGCGTAGCGCCACCGGTGATCTCGTTGCGCAGCTCGTCCAGCGTGTAGCCGCAGGCGAGTTTGGCGGCTACCTTGGCAATCGGGAAACCGGTCGCTTTGGAGGCCAGTGCGGAGGAGCGCGACACACGCGGGTTCATCTCAATCACCACCATGCGGCCGTCTTCGGGGTTGATGGAGAACTGCACGTTCGATCCGCCCGTGTCCACGCCAATCTCGCGCAGCACCGCCAACGATGCGTTGCGCAGAATCTGGTATTCCTTGTCAGACAGCGTCTGCGCCGGGGCCACGGTGATCGAGTCGCCGGTGTGCACGCCCATGGGGTCCAGGTTTTCAATCGAGCAGATGATGATGCAGTTGTCCGCCTTGTCGCGCACCACTTCCATCTCGTACTCTTTCCAGCCGAGCAGGGATTCTTCAATCAGCAGCTCGTTGGTGGGCGAGGCTTCCAGGCCGCGCTTGCAAATCGTCTCGAATTCTTCAGCGTTGTAGGCAATGCCGCCGCCCGTGCCACCCAGGGTGAAGCTGGGGCGAATGACGGTGGGGAAACCCAAAGTCTTTTGCACCGTCCAGGCCTCGTCCATGCTGTGCGCAATGCCCGAGCGCGCCGAGCCCAAGCCAATTTTGGTCATCGCGTCTTTGAACTTCAACCGGTCTTCCGCCTTGTCAATCGCCTCGGGCGTAGCGCCAATCAGCTCTACAGGCTTGCCCGTGGCCGCGCCCATGTATTTGTCTAGCACGCCTTGGTGCCACAAATCGAGCGCGCAGTTCAGCGCAGTTTGCCCACCCATGGTCGGCAAAATCGCGTCGGGCTTTTCTTTGGCGATGATTTTTTCCACCGTCTGCCAAGTGATCGGCTCGATGTAGGTCACATCGGCGGTGGCCGGGTCGGTCATGATGGTGGCCGGGTTGCTGTTGATCAAAATGACCCGGTAGCCCTCCTCGCGCAGCGCCTTGCAGGCCTGCACGCCCGAGTAGTCAAACTCGCAGGCCTGACCAATGATGATCGGCCCTGCGCCGATGATGAGAATGGATTTAATGTCGGTACGTTTTGGCATCTTGCCTCACTTTAAGGTCACAATTTGTGATCTTATAAATTCATAAAAATCAACGACTTACGTTCTTGAGGTCACAAATTGTGACCTTAAACGGCCTTCTCCATCAAAGCGATGAAGCGGTCAAACAGGTAGCTGATGTCGTGCGGCCCCGGCGATGCTTCGGGGTGGCCCTGGAAGCAAAACGCGGGTTTGTCGGTGCGGGCCAGGCCTTGCAGGGTGTTGTCGAACAGGCTGATGTGGGTAGCGCGCAGGTTGGCTGGCAAGGTTTTTTCATCCACCGCAAAACCGTGGTTTTGGCTGTGATGCTGACGCGGCCCCGGTTTTTTTCGTCTAACCCCAGGTCTTTCACCGGGTGGTTGGCACCGTGGTGGCCGAATTTCATTTTGAAAGTTTTCGCACCGCTGGCCAAAGCCATGATCTGGTGGCCCAGGCAGATGCCGAAGGTGGGCACGCCCGTTTCGATAATCTCGCGGGTGGCGGCAATGGCGTAGTCGCAAGGCTGTGGGTCGCCGGGGCCGTTACTCAAGAAAACTCCGTTGGGTTTCATCGCCAGCGCATCTTTGGCGCTGGTTTGCGCAGGCACGACGGTCACTTTGCAGCCGCGCTCAGCGAGCATGCGCAGGATGTTTTTCTTGACGCCAAAGTCGTACGCTACAACGTGAAATTTGGGAGCAGTTTGCTCGCCGTAGCCACCGACCAGTTTCCACTCGGTTTGCGTCCACTCGTAGCTTTTAGCTGTGGTCACCACCTTTGCCAAGTCCAAACCCGACATGGAGGGCGCACCTTTGGCAGCGGCTATCGCGCGGTCGATCACGGCTTGCGTGACTTCGTCACCCATTTTCAAGCCGACAATCGCGCCGTTTTGCGCGCCGTGCACGCGCAGGTGGCGGGTGAGTTGGCGGGTGTCGATAT
>JAYVDN010000668.1:0-2006 GCA_043749385.1 Polaromonas sp. | reverse complement strand
AATCGTGCCGTATTGAGGGTGGCGTTGGTTTGGCTGGGTTATAAATCAGATCTTATGAAACAACACACCAAACGCGTCGGCATCATCGGCTTGGGCATCATGGGCAGCATCATCGCTCGCGCCTTGGTAGAAGCGGGGCATGAGGTGGTGGGCTATGACCCCATGCCCGCGGCTCGCGCGCGCTTGCGCCGCAGTGGGGGGCGGGTTCTAGCCTCTGGCGCAGATGTAGCCATGCATGCCGTTACGCTGATCTGCTCCTTGCCCAGCAGCGCTGCGCTACACGCTGTTGTGGCTGATCTGCAGCAGGCGGGTCGCCCCAAGGCAGGGCAGATCGTGATTGAGACGAGCACCTTGCCATTGGCAGACAAGCTCGCAGCGGCAGCCGCGTTGCGCAAGCAGGGGCGGCAGATGGTCGATGCGTCTATCAGTGGCACGGCTACGCCCGCGCCACAGAAAAACTGGGTCATTTACTTGATTCCATTTCCATATCATCCGTGCACTTTGTCGGCTTCGCTAGCCGTACGTTTGTACTGTCGTCGCTTCGCCTTCGCGTTCACGAATGATCTGGAAATGGAATGAGCGGCTCGCCAGGTGCTTGCCGCGAGGCAGCGGCGCTGGCCCTAGCTTTCACGCTGCAAGCCCCACGCGTAGGCGCCCTTGGCGCGGGCGCGAAGCTCAAACTGGCTGCCAACCACCTTGTGGCCACTTACAACCTGGCGTATGCCGAGATGGTGACCTTGTGCCGCCGTATGGAGCTGGACCCGGCTGTGGCGCTGGCGCAGATGGGCCACAGCCCCTACATCGGTACGGGGGCGATGCGGCTGCGCATGCCGATGATGATTGAGCGCAGTTATGAGCCGGCCAGCATGAAGATCGCGCTGTGGCAAAAAGACATGCAGATCATCAGCGAAATGGCGCGCTCGGTGCATTGCCCCACGCCGCTGCTGGACACCTGCTACTGCATTTACACGGCGGCGATGGCTTTGGGTCTTGGCGAGCTAGACATCGCCGCCACAGCCGAAGTGCTGGCGCGGATGGCGGGAGATAAAAATTGGGTTGATGCCCCAAAAGGCGAAAAATAGGGGCTACGGACGCCCGCAGTATCTATAGGTCAGACTGCCTGTGCACCGTCCCTAAAAGCAGCCAGCTCATCCAGCATACGGCCACGCGTTCGCCGGGGCAGCCAAGCCACCTCGATGGCGTTGGATGCGAGTTGCATCATGCCCGGTACCCCCAGGCCAACCTCGCGTTCAACGGCCATCAAGTTCTCGGTCATGTAGCCGCCAAAATAGGCCGGGTCGTCTGAGTTGACGGTGACGCGCAGGCCCAGTTTTAGCATGCGGGCTATTTGCTGGGACTTGGTGCTGCCCGTCACGCAGGCGTTGGACACCGGGCACACGGTAAAGCCTAGGCCGCGGGTGCGGGCCATCTCAACCAGCGCCGCTTCGTCTAGTGTGTTCACGCCGTGGTCGATGCGGGCTACACCAATTTCTTCCATGCATTGGCGGATATGCGCCGTGCTGTTGTTCTGGTCAACGTCGCAGTGCATGGTCAGCAAATATCCTTCTTGCCGGGCGCGCGCAAACACCTCTGCGAACTTGATGGGCGGGTTGTCTCGCTCGTCTGAATCCAGCCCCACGCCGACGATCCATTCCTTGTAGGGCAGGGACTCAAGCAGCGTCGCCATGGCAAAACCTGCGCTGAAGTCGCGCAGAAAGCACATGATCAGTTGCGAGCGAATGTTGAGCCGGATTTCAGCATCTTTTTGCGCACGGCGGATGCCGCGAATCACGGTGTCAAACGAGACGCCGCGTGAGGTGTGTGCCTGCGGGTCGAAAAAAAGCTCGGCGTACACCACGTTTTGCGAATGCGCTTTTTCAAGGTAGGCGTAGGTCAGGTCATAAAAATCTGCCTCTTGCTGCAGCACCGCCATGCCGTCGTAGTAGATGGCCAGAAAGCTCGACAGGTTGGTAAACGTGTAGCTTGCCCGAAGTGCCTCCACGGTT
>JAYVDN010000667.1:0-3142 GCA_043749385.1 Polaromonas sp. | reverse complement strand
GGTACTGCCGAGCCTAATGCTGATGATGAATTGAAACTGCAAACCTTGGGCAGCCTGTTTTTGGAACCCATTTGGTTGTTCTACCGCGAAGACGCGGCGCAGCGCCTGCTCAAGGGTAGCCCAGAGCAGCAGCAGCTTACTTCGCTGACGCAGTTAGCAGGCTGGCGCGTCAACGTGGGCACCCAAGGCAGCGGTGTACCTAACCTGATGAACCGCTTGCTGGAGAGCAACCGTGTAGACCCGAAAAGCATCAAGCTCTCCACCCTGGACCAAACCCCTGCCACTATGGCTTTGCTATCTAGCGAAACCGATGCGATAGTGTTTGCCTCTGCACCCGAATCGTTGATGGTGCAGATGCTGCTGCAAACGCCCGGCATCAAGCTGATGGATTTTGTGCAGGCCGAGGCATATTCCCGCCGCTTTACTTTTTTATCGCCCGCCCTGCTGCCGCGCGGCGTGGTGGATTTGTCCATCGACAACCCGCCGCAAGATGTGCGTTTAGCAGGCCCCACTACGTCGCTAGTAGCGCGCAACGAAACCCACCCCGCGCTGGTACAACTGTTTACCAGCGCAGCGCACCATATCCACAGTGGCGCAGGCTGGTTTAACAAATCACGCGAATACCCCAACGCCAAACGCGACGAATTGCCCATGGCCAAAGAAGCTGACAGACAGTTAAAAAATGGGCCTCCTTTATTGCAACGCTATCTGTCATTTTGGATGGCCAATATGATTGAACGCATGTGGGTGGCATTAGGTATCATCATTGCGATACTGTTGCCCCTATCGCGCGTACTGCCCCCACTCTACCAGTTTCGAGTGCGCTCGAGGATCTTTAAATGGTATGCCCAACTGCGTGACATAGAGCACCGAGAGAGCACCAACGCAGATGCGAATGTGGCCTTGGTGGCAGAGCTCAACGCTTTGGATGGCAGGGTAGAGAAAATTAAAATCCCGCTCTCTTACGCTAATGAGTTGTACGCGCTGCGCAACAACATTCATTTGGTGCGCAAAAAGCTAATGCGCACCTGAACTCCGGTCATCCATCAAGCTGCTGATGGCTTGATCGTATTGCGTAAAGCGGTTTGCGCTACTGCGTTGAGCGCGCCCACCACCACACTGTCTTGCGTGATGATGCGCAAGCTTTGCCTAGCCTGCATTTTGTCGAGCGCGCGCCGGGTCATTGACGTTGGATTGCCCGCTGCTCCGGTAAACATGAACAGCGTACCGTGAGGGCTAGCCCAGGTAAGCTGCGCACGCACCCAACGCTCATTGCTTAAGAACTCGACCCAGCTCCCAAGCGTGGGGGGCTCGATGACGAGCAGGTCGTTGAGCTTGTCCGGCACCAAGGCTGTAGGGGCGGCAGTCGCAGCCATTTCGGCGCCGTGTGGCACGGGTAGCTTTGGGTGGGGCACCGACTCTCGATCATCGAGAAAGCCTGAGTCCCGTTCCTCTTGCGGCGCTAGCCAGACTGCATCGTCGGCGCGAATGGGCTGCTCGGGAGCTCGCGCTTGAGGTGGTACTTGCTCGACCGCAGCCTGATCGTGTACAGCATTGTCAATCAACGGTGGCTTAGCACCTCCACGGGGTGGCAGCCCAGCCTTCAGCGCAGCCTCATGCACGTGCATGAGCTGCGAGAAGAACGCGTCACCTTCATGCTCTGGACTGCCTATCATGGCCAAGCCTTCGCGTATGGCGGCCAGCAACTTGGGAATCATGCGAACCAGGCGCTGCTTATTTCTAGACGCTTGCTCGGGCACCACGCTCCAGAGCAGTTCAGCCACTACATCCAGATAGTCTTGCGCCACCTGCAGCTGTGCTGAGTTAAGCCGCGCTTGGGCCAGTACCTGTGCCCACGGGCCCGCTACAAATTGCTTCACAAAAATAGGTGCTAATCGGGCGTCGTCACGGCGGGTTAACTCCAGTGCAATTTTGTCAGCCAACAAATTGCGCTGCTCGGCTTGCAGCAGCGCCTGCATGGCCTGCTCGCTTTGCAATTGCGCTGCAGACTTTTGCTTGGACCAAGCCAGTGCAATGGCTTGCCATGCGCCCAAAAAAGGCTGCGCATCGGGCATGGCATGGGGCTGCAAGTCAGCACTGGCTAGCAGCACAGGGGCAAAGAAATCATTGAACCCTTCCGCCGCTTGGTCTGCAAAGCCCAAACTGCGCGCGGTGACCTCGTCAAGCAGTTGCCGCGCAGGGTGACGCCTGTCGCTTAAAAAACCCACGTCCACAGCGGCCAGTGCCAACAACGCAGGCTCCAAGCTGGCCACCCAATCGCGCACGCTTTGCAGCAGGCGCTGGTCGTCGCAAAGATTGTCCACCATCATGCGCACCACGTCTTGCGCTACCGCCTTGTCTGTTACGCCGTCGCTTTCGCCACTCTCTTCATCGGCCAGTGCTTCATACACAGACAGATCGTTCGCGCGCGAGGTGTGCAATTCAGAATCCTCGCCTTGTCGGGAGTTTGGTGCTGTTTGGCCCGCCGTGTGCGAGCTTGCGCCCAGTTGCCGCACTAGCGCACTCAAGGCCTCCACATCACGCTCTACCTCGTCTGCATCCGATGCTTCTGCAAAATAATCGGCCCCCAGAACCTGGCGCAGTTGGTTTACCGTCAGACGCGAACTGTCTGCACGGGCGCCGCGCTGGCTATTAGCCGCCCCGTTTTGTGTATAAGCGTTTGAATTGCCGCCACCGGAGTCATTGCCGCCCGTGCGGCCCATGCTGCCAGCCATCGCATACGTGGCAGACTGCACCTGCTGTGTCCGCAGAAAATCTGCCAACGATTGGTACAGCTTGCGAAGTTGCTCACCTAGCGACGCGCCCAGGCTCTGCATCCACACCGCGCGCTGCGCTGGGGTGGACGGCACTATGGTCAGCACTTCCGCCAAGGCCGCGCCCACGACCTGCGGCCTAAAGGGGTTACGCTCTAACTGCACGTTAGCAAAACCGCGTGCCGCGCACACCAGCGCATCCAGCTCGCCCAGCTCACGCTCGCAGCCCTGGGTGGCCGCCTGCTGCATGCGTGCCGTGTCTATGCGGCCTTGCATTTGTGCATCGTCCATCAGCTCTAGTTGGTCAAAACGCAGTGGCGCTGCAGCTGTGGGTTTCTGGAGCTCGGCAGACGCACTGTGCATCGCCT
>JAYVDN010000666.1:0-4577 GCA_043749385.1 Polaromonas sp. | reverse complement strand
GTTGCTGTCAGTGCTGTAGGCTTTCTCGGCCGACATCTTGTAGCCAAAGCCCTCCTTGGTCATGAACGCGCTCATCTCGGCGCGGCCACCCAGCTCGTCGATGAAGAGCTGGTCCAGCCAAGGTTTGTAGATTTTCAAATCCGGGTTGGTCAGCAAGCCGTAGCGGTAAAAACGCTCAATGTCGTTGCCCTTGAAGGTGCTGCCGTCGCCCCAGATTGACACACCGTCTTCTTTCATGGCCGACACCAGCATGGTGCCCGTCACCGCGCGGCCTAGAGGGGTGGTGTTGAAGTAAGTGACACCGGCGGTAGAAATGTGGAATGCCCCGGCTTGCAGCGCGGCGATGCCCTCGGCGGCGAGCTGCGAGCGGCAGTCGATCAGGCGGGCTTTCTCGGCGCCGTACTCCATCGCCTTGCGCGGGATCTCGTCGTAGTCCGGCTCGTCCGGCTGGCCCAGGTTGGCGGTGTAGGCGTAGGGCACGGCGCCCTTGTTTTTCATCCAGCGCAGCGCTGCGCTGGTGTCTAGGCCACCTGAGAAGGCGATGCCGACTTTTTGGCCGACGGGGAGGTTTTGCAAAATGGTTGCCATAGTGGGTACTTTTGAAAATTTATGCGTAATGGCAAATGTAGTGGTAAGCCTCGACCACTTTGATGTCGAACTTGGAGTTGCCGGGCACGTTGAATTTTTCACCGGCTTTGGATGTGACCCACACGTCGGTGCCAGCCAGCTTGTATTCGCAACTGCCCGCCACGCATTCCATGATCTCGGCTGCGCCGGTGCCAAAAGTCAGTTGACTGGGCAGCACCACACCAACAGATTTCTTGGTGCCATCGGCCAGAGTAAAGCTGTGACTGACGCATTTGCCGTCAAAGTACACGTTAGCGGCGGTGGTGAGGGTGACGTTGGGAATGATGCTGGTGGTCATGGCAGGCAGGCTTAAATGGAGTGATTGGAAAGGTGCAGAACGCTTGATTTTACGTGGCGCATGCCGGTGGCAGAGCAGGACGGGGTGCATTTAGTGCATATTTAGAGTTGAGAAAAGGAGTCATTGCGCGATACGGGTACCTACGGCATCCCCAGAATATGGGATGCAGACAAGCTTTAAGTTCAGTAAAATTTACTTACCGTTTTATACATTTGCATGTTTTAATTCGGTAAAGCACTGTGAAATTGCTGCCAATAGCCCAGCAGTTTTGTGGTTTAAATATTATGAATACGAGAACTTGGAGTCAATTTTTATGGCGCGATTTGAATACCCAGTGCATCTACAGCGACTGTGCAAAATTAGCCTGCTGACGGCAGCCCTTCTGTCCAGCAGCTTTTTGGTGCAGGGATGCGGTGGAGGCGGCGGTGCAAGTTTGACCGGGGGCGGCACTACCACTGTGGCCACTATTGTCGATAGCTTTGGAGATACGGTAGGCGCTGGAGACGGTTCCGGCGTGGGCCAGGGCGACTCGGGCGCTGATGGCACAGCGGGCGAAGGCAAAGCCTTGGCGGGGGCTACCATCACCATTACCGATGCAGCCGGCCGCGTAGCCACGGCAACCACCGATGCGCGTGGCTATTACCGCGCCAAAGTCACCGGTTTTACTACGCCCATGGTGGCCAAGGCAAGCCTGGGCACCACCAAAGTGTTTTACGCTGTAGGCACTCTCAGCCCTGTCACCAACACTTTCGTCACTTTCAACGTCACTGGATTGACCGACAAAATAGCCTCAGACGTTGCAGTGGCCGCAGGCCGCACCGGGTCTGCCGCCATTACCCCGGCTATCGTCTCGGCCAATCAGGCGGCGCTGGCTGCAGCCAAAGCCAATCTGCGAACCGCACTGAGGGCGCAGCTCATCGCCAACGGAATTGATCCCACTACGTTTGAGCCCAGCCATGCGCGATTCAGAGCAGACCATACTGGATACGACGCAGTACTAGACACCACCTTGGTCACCCGCTCGGGCTCTGGTTCGACCGAAATTACACCGGGTGGTCAGCAGTACCTGCCTGGCCTGGACACCACGGGTATTGCTACGCTGGTGAGCGAATTTAACCGCCTGAATAAACTGCAAGCCGACCGCACCAGCGCGTTGTTTGCAGACTTGGTAGATGCCAACTTTTTGGAAAGCAGCTTGAATAAAGCAGCGTTTTTATCGAGCTTTGTAAATAGCACTTCCACACTCAATGCCAGCATCACAAATCCCAAGTTCCTTAACTGCTCTATTGCCGCAGCGGTATGTGATTTTCAATACAAATTGGTTTCAGCCGCTGGTGTAAGTACCGATGTGACGGGACAAAAAGTCAAACTCAACGCGGGTGTTTGGCGTTTGTATGGCAATCAATCCGCTGCAGCGGTGCCAACACCAACACCAACACCAGCACCAGCACCTGTGGGGTTCACTAACTACACGTACTTCAGCTTGCTGGGTACACCGCTACTTGAGAACACGGTGGCGATCAGTAACACGGCCACTGTTGGTACGTTGAGCCTCAGTGCGGATACGTTCACCTATTTGGCAGATCCCATTCTTGGCCTGGTCAGCACCAACGCGCCCTACACCTTCTTGGGTTCCACCAAGCAAACCGGGTTTATGATTTGCAAGCCGGCCAACACTGTCGCCGGTGTAGTAGCGGGCCAAGGCATTTATGCTAAAAGCATCTATACGGTGCTGCCAGCAAATGCCACCCTGGGCACCATCGATGACTTGAAGGGCAAGACTTTGGATGCCTTTGAAGACTGTGGAGCAATTTCGGAAAGCATAGTTTTTGATAGCAACGCCAATGCAAGTTTCCTTAACGGAGCGGTATTGCGTACTACCAGAACAGCAGCGCAGGTAAGCGCGGCATTGGCCTCTACGGGTTTGACAGAAACAGACGCACTTGGAACCGCAGTGGTGCGCATCAAGGCGTACAAAGTGGGTGCAAAAGTGATTATGGTGGAGCGTGGTGTGCCGCTCAGTGCTGCCACCGGCAACACGAACGGCTACTTAACGCTGTGGGTGTCCAGGTAGGCGGATCACCTCGCTGTACCAGCCATACCAGTCAATTTGAAGCGCCGCTTCGCAAGCCAGTCGGATACCAGGAAATTCTTCTAAAAAGGTAATTTATGCACCACTACTTATCTGTAAAGAAAAATATTCCGTTCACCTTCAAAACCACCTTGCTTGCAGCCTCTTTGCTGCTGACCCACAGCGCGTGGGCGCAGCTCGCTTTAGTGATCGGCAATGGCAGCTACAAACAAGCCCCATTGGAGAACCCGGCCAATGATGCCCGCGCCATTTCCAAGTCACTCAAAGACTCTGGCTTTAGCGTCACCGAGGTGATTGACCAAGACCGTGAGCAGATGAAGGCGGCGGTGCTGGCCTTCAGCTCGCTGCTGCAGGCGGCCAAGCAGCCGGGGCTGTTTTATTTTGCCGGCCACGGCGTACAGCTGGACTGGCGCAACTACCTGCTGCCAGTCAACCAGCCATTTAACAATGCCGACGATGTGCGCAACCACGCGCTGGACATTACTGACCTGACCAAGGGTTTTCAAACCGCTAAAAACGGCACCAACATCATTATTTTGGATGCCTGCCGCGACAACCCGTTTGGTTCCAACGGCACGGTGCCCAAGGGCCTCACGCAGATGGACGCGCCGACCAACACCTTCCTGGCCTACGCCACCGCGCCCGGGCAAACTGCGCGCGATGCAGGCACGGGTGCTAACGGCCTGTATACCGAAAACTTGTTGAAAGAAATCACCCGCGAAGGGGCCAAGATTGAAGACGTGTTCAAGCGCGTGCGCCTGAACGTACGCTTGCAAAGCAATGGCGAGCAAATTCCGTGGGAAACCACCAGCCTGGAAAACGACTTTTATTTTCGCCGCCCCTTAAGTGCCCGCGCGCTGAGCGATAAAGACTTGGAAGAGGACTTTGAAACCCAGCTAGCCCAGTGGCAGCAGATCAAACTGTCACGCGACGTGCGGGTGTATGAAGATTTTTTGGGCAAATACCCCAGCGGCAAATTCGCCGAGCTGGCCCACCACCGGCTAGAGCGCATTTTGGCCGTCAAAGAGCAGCGCGACCGCGACATTACCCAGCTGCAAAAGCTGATGATGGCCACGGCCAACAGCGCCACCTTGGCAGCGGCCATTCCAGCCCAGTCGCCCAACCTGGCGCAAGCGCAGGCAGTGGCGCTTGTGCCGCCGCCCAAACCGGCCCAGCCAGCGGTGTCAGCGCCTACAGCGCTAGTGACACCTACACCGGCCCCGGCATCTGCCCCGGTAGCAGTGCAAACGCCCGCGACCGTGGTCTTGGCTACACCCATCCCTGCACCAGTTTCAGCCCCGGTACCTGCTAGCGTGGTGCCTGCCCAAGTACCTGCGCCTGTGGTAGCTGTAGCGCCAGTCCCAGTGTCAGCACCCAGCCTGAACCCTGCCGCCGACCCGGTGCAAATTGCCCAAGCCACTAACCCGTTGGTGGACGCATTCGCCCCCATCCGCGCCAGCGGCATATTGCCCGGCTGGCGGGTGGGCGACTCGCTGACCTACCGCACCACCCAGCGTTTTGGTGCCAGCGTGGTCACCACCGCTGAGCGGCGCGCAGTGC
>JAYVDN010000665.1:0-9346 GCA_043749385.1 Polaromonas sp. | reverse complement strand
GGTTCTCGTTCATTATTTGGCGCTCCGAAGGCCGTCGATCAGTTGGTCGAGTTTGTCGTTGCTCATAAAGCTGCACATGCTGCGGTCATTCACCAGCATCACCGGCGCGTCTGCGCAGGCACCCAAGCATTCGCTTTGCTGCACGGTGAACAGACCGTCTTTGGTGGTACCGCCCATCTCTACGCCCAGCTTGCTGCACAAATGGTTCAGAGCCTTTTGGCCGTCACGCAACTGGCATGGCAGGTTGGTGCAGACGTTGAGCTTGTACTTGCCCATCGGCTGCTGGTTGTACATATTGTAGAAAGTGGTGACTTCTTTCACCGCAATGGCGGGCATGCCCAGGTAGTCACCTACCACTTGTTCAGACGCCGCACTCACCCAGCCCTGCTCTTGCTGCACGATGGCCAGGCAGGCCATCACAGCCGAGACTTTTTGGTCAGCGGGGTACTTGGCGACTTCTTTGGCAAAGCGCGTGCGCGTTGCATCAGTCAACACATAAGGCAGATTCGCATGGGTTGCAACGGCGCTCATCGGTCAATCTCTCCGAAAACAATATCCATGGTGCCGATAATGGCCACCGCGTCGGCAATCATGTGGCCGCGCGCCATCTCGTCCAGCGCGGCCAGGTGCGAGAAGCCCGGGGCACGGATCTTCAGGCGGTAGGGCTTGTTGGCACCGTCGCTCACCATGTAAATGCCAAACTCGCCTTTGGGATGCTCTACAGCCGCATAAGCCTCACCTTGCGGTACGTGGAAGCCTTCGGTGAAGAGCTTAAAGTGGTGGATCAAGTCCTCCATATTGGTCTTCATGCCTTCGCGGCTGGGCGCTGCCACCTTGTGGTTGTCGGTGATGACGGGGCCAGGATTCACGCGCAGCCAATCCACGCACTGCTTGATGATGCGGTTGCTCTGCGCCATCTCTTCCATGCGCACCAGGTAGCGGTCGTAGCAGTCGCCGGTTTTGCCGACGGGGATGTCAAAGTCCATCTTGGCGTACACGTCATAGGGCTGCTGTTTACGCAAGTCCCAGGCAATACCCGAGCCGCGCAGCATGGGGCCGGTAAAGCCCATGTTCAATGCGCGTTCGGGAGTGACCACGCCGATGCCCACTGTGCGCTGTTTCCAGATGCGGTTGTCAGTGAGCAGGGTGTGGTATTCGGCCAAATTTTTAGGAAAACGCTGCGTGAAATCATCGATAAAGTCGAGCATGCTGCCGCTGCGGCCTTCGTTGAGCTTGGCCAGCGCTTTGGCGTTTTTGATCTTGCTCACCTTGTACTGCGGCATGCTGTCTGGCAGGTCGCGGTACACGCCACCGGGGCGGAAGTAGGCCGCGTGCATGCGTGCGCCCGAGACGGCTTCGTACAAGTCAAACAGGTCTTCGCGCTCGCGGAAGGCGTACAAAAAGATCGTCATCGCGCCGCAGTCCAGGCCGTGGGCACCCAACCACAGCAGGTGGTTCAGCAGGCGGGTAATTTCGCTGAACATCACGCGGATGTACTGCGCGCGCTCGGGCACTTCGATGCCCATCATCTTCTCGATGGCCAGGCAGTAGGCATGCTCGTTGCACATCATGGACACGTAGTCGAGACGGTCCATGTACGGCAGGGACTGGATGTAGGTTTTGCTCTCGGCCAGCTTTTCAGTCGCGCGGTGCAAGAGGCCGATGTGCGGGTCGGCGCGTTGGATGACTTCACCATCGAGTTCTAGCACCAAGCGCAGCACACCATGTGCTGCGGGATGCTGGGGGCCGAAGTTCAGCGTGTAATTTTTAATTTCTGCCATGCTATTGCTCCCCCCCGAAGCAGCCTATGGCTGCCTCCCCCCTAGGGGGGCAACACCAGCAGCCTGGCGAAGCCAGTTCTGCGGTGTTCTGGCCTAAAGTTACGCTCAAAACAATGGCTTGGCGGTTCATGGCTTGATCCCTCCGTAGTTGTCTTCGCGGATCACGCGTGGGGTGATCTCGCGCATCTCAATCGTTACGGGTTGGTAGATCACGCGTTTTTTCTCTGCGTCGTAGCGCATTTCGACATGGCCGTGGGTAGGAAAGTCTTTGCGGAAGGGGTGACCGATAAAACCGTAGTCGGTGAGAATGCGGCGCAGGTCGTTGTGGCCGTCAAAGACGATGCCAAACAAATCAAAGCATTCACGCTCAAACCAGTTGGCCGCGCCCCACACGCCGTTGACCGAAGCGACCATGGGCAAATCATCGTCAGCAGCAAACACTTTCAGCCGCACACGCTGGTTGAGCGAGACGGACAGCAAATGCGTAACCACGCAGTAACGCGGGCCGTCATAGGCGCCGTCTTTGTATTCGGAATAATCGACACCGCACAGGTCGATCATCTGCTCAAATTTGCAGCCCTCGGCATCACGCAAAATCGTGGCTGATTCGAGGTAATCGGCCGCAGAGACGAGTACTTTCACCTCGCCCAAATCAACAGAAACGCGCTTGGCGCGAGCGCCCAAGGCGGCTTCGACAGCGGCTTTGGTGGTCTCAGGGTGTACAGCAAATGCGGTCATGTGGTGTTCAAGCCCTGGCAATCGTCTGGGTGCGACGAATTTTTTGCTGCAATTGGATGATGCCATACAGCAAAGCCTCTGCCGTAGGCGGGCAGCCGGGCACGTACACGTCCACCGGCACAATGCGGTCGCAGCCGCGCACCACCGAGTAGCTGTAGTGGTAGTAGCCGCCGCCGTTGGCGCAGGATCCCATCGACAGCACCCAGCGCGGCTCGGCCATCTGGTCGTACACCTTGCGCAGTGCGGGGGCCATCTTGTTGCACAGCGTGCCGGCCACAATCATCAAATCAGACTGGCGCGGGCTGGGGCGAAACACGATACCGAAACGGTCCAGATCGTAGCGGGCAGCACCGGCGTGCATCATCTCTACCGCGCAGCAGGCCAGGCCAAAGCTCATGGGCCAGAGAGAGCCGGTCTTGGCCCAGTTCACCACCGTGTCGTAGCTGGTGGTGGCAAAACCTTCTTTGAAAACGCCTTCAATCATTGTGCTTGTCCTTATTCCCAGTCCAAAGCGCCTTTTTTCCACTCGTAGACGAAGCCTACGACCAGAATGCCCAGGAAAACCATGACCGACCAGAAACCGACAATACCCACGTCTTTGAGCGCTGCGCCCCAAGGAAAGAGGAAGGCAATTTCGAGGTCAAACAAAATAAACAAAATGGCAACCAGGTAGTAGCGCACATCAAACTTCATGCGGGCATCTTCAAAGGCTTCGAAGCCGCATTCGTAGGGGGAGTCTTTGGCCGCATCGGGCCTACGGGGGCCAAGAATGTAGCCCAGCACTTGGGGGACAATACCGACACCGATGCCGACCAAAATAAACAACAGTATCGGTAGGTATTGCTCGAGGTTCATGGCATCTGGCTAATGTCTTAATACCCACCCGCACTATAGCGGGGAGGTTCTCATGGGTTGCAGGGCTACCCGCTCAAGCGGGTAGCCCTAAATTGGTGCCGACGGCGAGACTCGAACTCGCACAGCTTTCGCCACTACCACCTCAAGATAGCGTGTCTACCAATTCCACCACGACGGCTAGTTTTTACTGTTCAAGCGCATGAGGAATCGCCTGCCTGAACAGCCCTAGAGTTTACCCTGAAAACGCCCCGTTTCTGCTTGCTGGGAAGGCATTTCCAAGACGTCTGAAGGGATTTACTTGGTGGGGATTGGTGCTGTGCCCGTGGCAGACGACACTGCATTGGCCGCGGCTGGGGCTGCACCACTGGCCGCGGGCGCAGCAGGCACCACGGTAGGCGCAGGGTTTGCGCCTGTAGGAATGGGCGCTGCACCTGAGGCAGCACCAGCCGGAGCGGTGACAGCGGGACGGTCTAACACGGAGGTAGAGCCCACGGGGCGCACGCCGCTGAAGTAAGCCAAAGCCAAGGTACAGACAAAAAACACCGTAGCCAAAACTCCAGTGGCGCGTGACATGAAGTTGGCGCTGCCGCTGGCACCAAACAGGCTGCCCGAGCCGCCCGAGCCAAAGGCCGCACCCATGTCGGCACCCTTGCCATGCTGCACCAAGATCAGGCCGATCATGACCAGAGCCGACAGCATTTGCAGTGCCAATAAAACGGTGGTTAAAACTTGCATCTTCTACTCCTAAACAATACGTCAAAAATTAATTACTATGAATGTGATAGCTGTTGCTACAATATTTTATTGGGCTGCAGCCATAATTTTTAGAAAATCAGTGGCTTTAAGCGAGGCTCCGCCAATCAAACCGCCATCAATGTCTGTTTGCGCCAACAGATCCTCTGCGTTGGCGGCGTTCATGCTGCCGCCGTACAAAATCTTCACCCGCTCGGGGTGGGTGCTAGCCGCTTTGATCTGCGCGCGCAATACCGCGTGCACCGCCTGCGCCATCTGTGGCGTGGCGGTTTTGCCAGTGCCTATCGCCCACACCGGCTCGTAGGCCAGGACAATCTCGCTGATGCAGTGGCCGTTGTCGTGGATGACAGCGGCCAGTTGGCGCTTGACCACTTCTTCGGTTTTGCCTGCTTCACGCTCTGCCAGGGTTTCACCCACGCACACAATCGGGGTAATGCCGCTGGCCAACGCCGCTTTGGCTTTGAGCGAAACGGCTTGGTCTGTCTCGCCATGGTACTGGCGGCGCTCGGAGTGGCCGACGATGGCGTAGCGCACATTAAATTCTTTCAGCATCGCGCCAGACAGCTCACCCGTATAAGCGCCAGCGGCGTGCATGGAGATATCTTGCGCTCCTAGACTGATAGCTGCTCCCGCGGTATTTTGTTGCGCCACAGAACTAAAAAGCTTAGATATCTGGTCCAAATACACTGCGGGCACACACACTGCGACGTCGCAAGCGGGCGTTCCCATGCCAGCGAGCAGGGCCTCCAGCAAGGCCTGGTTGGCAGCCAAGCTGCCGTTCATCTTCCAGTTGCCGGCAATCAGCTTTTTCACGCTGGTTTTCATCATGTTTTAGTCCAGTCCAGCACGATCTTGCCGATGTGCTGGTTGGTCTCCATCAGCGCATGCGCTTTGGCCGCGTCTTGCGGGGCAAACACACTGTGAATGACGGTTTTGATCTTGCCTGCTTCGATCAGCGGCCACACTTTTTTCAGCAACGATTGCGCGATCTGGGTTTTAAATTCAATCGAACGGGGACGCAGGGTGGAACCTGTGATCTGCAAGCGGCGGCGCAGTACCATGCCTGCGTTGAAGTCGGCTTTGACACCGCCTTGTACGGCGATGATGACCAGGCGGCCATCTTCGGCCAGGCACTCGACCTCGCGGGCGACGTAGCTGCCTGCCACCATGTCCAGAATCACGTTCACACCCGATACGGGGGCGTTCGATAGCAAACCGCCCTGCCCTGCTGCGGTATCTGTAGCGCCGCTGGTGATGCGTTTGACTTCTGCGACAAAATCTTGCGTTTTGTAGTTGATACCGTGGTCTGCACCCAAGGCCACACAAGCAGCGCATTTTTCGTCGCTGCCTGCGGTGGCAATGACCTTGGCACCGAGTGCCTTGGCCATTTGGATAGCAGTCACACCAATACCGCTGGTGCCGCCTTGCACCAAGAAGGTCTCACCCGCTTGCAAACGCGCACGGTCAAACACATTGCTCCAGACGGTAAAAAATGTCTCTGGCAGGGTCGCGGCTTCTATGTCCGTCATGCCCTTGGGCACAGGCAAGCATTGGCCGACAGGCGCGGCGCACAGCTGGGCATAGCCCCCGCCTGCGACCAGGGCGCACACGCGGTCGCCCAGCTTGAAGCCAGCGGAGAGCATAGCCGCTGTATCACCACCGACGATAACGCCCGCCACTTCCAGCCCTGGCAAATCCGACGCGCCAGGCGGCACGGGGTAATTACCGGTGCGTTGCAGCACGTCGGGGCGGTTAATGCCGGAAGCGCTGACCTTGATCAGCACCTCGCCCGCACCCGCAACTGCGTCCGGGCGCGTGCCTAGCTTCAATACTTCAGGTGCGCCAAAAGAGGTGATTTCTACAGCTTGCATGGTGTGGGTTATCTATAATTTCATCATCAAAATAGCTGCCAACCCAATAAAATATCGCGGGAGCAGCTATTATTTTGGAAGTAACTAGATTACTACTCTCACTATATCAACGCAGCGCATTACTGTTGCTGCTGGTCTTGTGCAGGGCGCTCTAGCAGCGCGCGCATTGACAGCTTGACGCGGCCTTTTTCGTCCAGCTCCATCACCTTCACGCGCACGATCTGGCCTTCTTGCAACACGTCGGTCACCTTGTTGATGCGCTCGTTGCTGATCTGGCTGATGTGCAGCAGGCCGTCTTTGCCGGGCAGCAAATTGACCAAGGCACCGAAGTCGAGGATCTTGGTGATCGCGCCTTCGTAGATTTTGCCAATTTCCACGTCCGCCGTGATGGCCAGGATGCGGCGCTTGGCCTCATCAGCCTTGGTGCTGTCGGTGGAGGCAATGGTGATGGTGCCGTCTTCGTCGATGTTGATCTGCGTGCCAGTCTCTTCGGTCAGCGCGCGAATCACTGCGCCGCCCTTGCCGATGACGTCACGGATCTTCTCGGGGTTGATCTTCATGGTGAACATCTTGGGGGCAAAGTCGCTCACCGTGGTGTTGGCCGTGGCCATCGCGCCTTGCATCTTCTCCAGAATGTGCATGCGCGCTTCTTTGGCCTGGGCCAATGCCACTTGCATGATTTCTTTGGTGATACCCTGGATTTTGATGTCCATTTGCAGCGCGGTAATGCCATTGGTGGTACCGGCCACTTTAAAGTCCATATCACCCAGGTGGTCTTCGTCACCCAGAATGTCGGTCAACACGGCAAAACGTGGGCCGTCCTTGATCAGGCCCATGGCGATACCAGCCACATGCGCCTTCAAAGGCACGCCAGCGTCCATCATCGACAGGCAGCCGCCGCAGACCGAAGCCATCGACGACGAGCCGTTGGACTCGGTAATCTCGGAGACCACGCGCAGCGTGTACGGGAACTCTTCTTTGGTCGGCAACACGGCCACGAGGGCGCGCTTGGCCAAACGGCCGTGGCCGATTTCGCGGCGCTTGGGGGTGCCTACACGGCCGGTTTCGCCAGTGGCGAAGGGAGGCATGTTGTAGTGGAAAATGAAGCTGTCGTGGTACTCGCCGCTCAGTGCGTCAATACGCTGCGAATCGCGGTCGGTACCCAAGGTGGTGACCACCAGAGCCTGCGTCTCACCACGCGTGAACAGCGCCGAGCCGTGGGTGCGTGGCAGCACCGAGTTGCGGATTTCGATGGGGCGCACGGTGCGCGTGTCGCGCCCGTCAATGCGCGGCTCGCCGGCCAAGATTTGGCTACGCACCAAACCGGCTTCGATGTCAAACAGCATGCTTTCGACCTTGACACCGTCAAACTCGGTGCCCTGCGCCTTCAAACCGGCCATGACATCGGCGTAGGCCGTGCGGCAGGCTTGGGTGCGGGCTTGCTTGTTGCGGATTTGGTAGGCAGCGGCCAGCTTGTCTTGGGCCAACGCGCCCACTTTGGCGATCAAAGGCTCGTCCTTGGCGGGAGCCGTCCAGTCCCAGGCGGGTTTGCCAGCGTCGCGCACTAGTTCGTGGATGGCGTTGATAGCGACTTTGCTCTGCTCGTGGCCAAACACAATGCCGCCGAGCATGATGTCTTCGCCCAATTGCTTGGCTTCGGATTCCACCATCAACACAGCGGCTTCGGTACCGGCCACGATCAAGTCCATCTGGCTGGTGGCCAGCTCGGTGTTGCTCGGGTTCAGTACGTATTCGCCATTGATGTAGGCCACGCGCGCAGCGCCGATGGGGCCGGCAAACGGGATACCGCTGATGGCCAGCGCAGCGCTGGTAGCGATGAGCGCGGGGATGTCACCCAGCACGTCCGGGTTGAGCGACACGGTGTGGATCACCACTTGCACTTCGTTGTAAAAACCTTCTGGGAACAGCGGGCGGATCGGGCGGTCGATCAGGCGGCTGGTCAAAGTTTCAAATTCGCTGGGCTTGGCTTCGCGCTTGAAAAAGCTGCCGGGGATTTTGCCTGCGGCGTAGGTTTTTTCAAGGTAGTCGACTGTTAGTGGGAAGAAGTCTTGACCAGCTTTAGCGGTTTTAGAACCTACTACGGTGGCCAGCACTACGGTGCCGTCCATGTCCAGCAGCACAGCGCCGCCAGATTGACGCGCGACTTCACCGGTTTCCATCGTGACCTTGTGCTGGCCCCACTGGAAGGTTTTTGTAACTTTATTGAAAATGCTCATGTTTTATCTCCGCTGATGTCACGCACTTGAGGCAGTGCGAGAGGCCCGAAATTGTGGTTAGTGAGAACGATGCCATTCCAGAAAATACCTGCTTTTGTGCAGAAAATTTTTTGGAATGACACAGCGCGAACCCGTTTTGACCCAATTCCGAATGATTCGAAGTAAAAAACGCCTGAGCTAGTGAACTAACTCAGGCGTTTTCATAGGTTTTATCGCTTACTTGCGCAGGCCAAGTTTGGCGATCAGTGCGGTGTAACGGCCGGCGTCTTTGGACTTCAGGTAGTCCAGCAGCTTGCGGCGGCGGCTAACCATGCGCAGCAGACCGCGGCGGCCGTGGTGGTCTTTGGCGTTGGCCTTGAAATGGGGGGTAAGCTCATTGATGCGGCCCGTCAGCAGCGCAACTTGAACTTCAGGGCTACCGGTATCACCGACAGCACGTGCGTTGGACTGAACAATTTCAGCCTTGATTGATTTTGCAATCATGGGTTTCTTTCTTGCACCTGAGTGCGCTTACGAACGATGCAGCTGTCCCAACATGGGCACTAAAACCAGTTAACCGCTATCGCCGTGTGGTGTGTGTACAGCTTGAATTACTCACGTATCTCAATTTGGGCAGCAGGGCAGCCTTATTGCGCACAGCCTTGCATTATAGCCCAAGCCATCGCTCCAGCCGACCAACGCCCTGCGTCAGTCTGCTCATGTCATGGCTGGCAAAACACCAGCGCAGCCAGCCCTGAGCTTCCGGACCGGGGTTGACCATGAACGCATTTCCCGGCGCCAGACCCAGACCGGCCTCGACCACCAGGCGCTTGGCCGTGCTGAGTGAATCGCCAAACCGGGCCTGATCCTGCAGCCGGAAAAACGCATACATTCCACCTTTGGCAGACGCTACCTGCACGCCAGGCACGGCCTGCAGGAGCGGAATCAGGGTGTCGCGACAGGCTTTAAGGTGACCCACCACCCGCGGCGTGATGTCTGCCGTGCGCTCAATCGCCACCAATGCAGCACGCTGTATGAACACAGGCGCGCAAGACGTGTTGAACTCCACCAGCTTGCCCATGTGCAGCGTCATGGTGGGCGGCATCACCAGCCAGCCGAGCCGCCAACCAGT
>JAYVDN010000664.1:0-4067 GCA_043749385.1 Polaromonas sp. | reverse complement strand
CCGATTGTTATGCCTTACTAAAAACCAATGGACGCTAACGCCACCATGGCCCATCTTGCTGCGCACAGACGCCCGCACTCACTACGCGAAGTCGCGCTGTGGAGCCGCGAGCTGGGCGGGATAGACAGTTTTTTGCGAGAGTTTTTAGACGAGTTTTATGTGCATCCGGATGCTGGCGAACGCACCCGCATGCTGAGCGATGAACCCGCACTAGGTAACGATGCACGAGCTAACGCCTACCTGGCCGCCGTCGCCGAGCACTTGGCGTTGCGCAACCATCTGGCTGTTCCCGCCTGGACAGCGGAGTCGGAGCGTTTTCTGAAACTGCCATTTTTCCCCTGCGGTCTTGAATCATTAAAAGCCACCTTGCTGGTAGAAAGCCCTACTGCGTTTCGTCGCAGGTTGATCTTTGTGGGTGCAGACCCGCTGTATCGGCCACGCAGAGATACCGCAGGTATTGGTGTGTAAACCCAAAGGCACATATGCTGATGCTGAAAAAAGAGGACATCCTGCGCGGCCTGCGCAGCATCGACACCAAAGCCAGAGCGGCTGCGGTGTTGGTGGATCTGTCCATTTATGGCGGTGCAGCGCTGGCCATAGCTTTCAACATACGGCACGCTACCCGAGACGTCGATGCGGTAGTGCATGGTGCGCCTGATTTTTTGCGGCTGGCCGCTGCTGAGGTTGCAGTCCAAGAAGGCTGGCCCCAAGATTGGCTCAATGATGGCGTAAAAGGCTTTACATCCAGCCAGGAACAAATGCAGCTGATGGAAAGCTTTGCCGCATCTCCAGAAGGTGGCCTGCGCATCCATACCCCCACACCCGAATACTTGTTCGCCATGAAGTGCATGGCCATGCGCCCAGAAGGCCTGGAGGGTTCTCATGACATATCCGATATCGAAGCGCTTGCAGATATCGCAGGCATTGAGGATGCGCAGGCGGCACTGGCGCTGGTGGAGGCTTTTTACCCCTCAGCCCGCATACCGCCCAAGGTCAGATTTGGTGTCGAGGAGATCATGGAGAAAGTTGCGTTGCGCCGTGGCAGCCCTCCCCCCAAACCAAGCGCTTGAGAAGCGGGTGAGCCTCACAAAACTGAACGGAACTTTTGCGCGAATTGGAGTATCATAAAAACGTGCGTCGCTACCTGCTGATCTTTATGCTTTTCTTGCTACCCATCCGTGGGCTGGTAGGCGATGCCATGGCTTACAGCATGCTGCCTGGCGCATTGACCGCTGCCCATACCGCGCAACCGGTAGCTACCAATATAGTAGTTGCTCCCGCGATATTCCATTGGGCTGCAGCCGTATTGGACCATGAAAATAGGGCCGAATCGGCGTCTGTGCACCCGTGCCACATGGCCATGGCGCAAACTGACAGCAATGACAGCGTGCAAAACCAATGCACCGCCTGCCAGGCCTGCCACCTCAGTGCAGCCACCCCTTTGCAATTGCCCTCTGGCCTGTTGCAAACCGCCACCGCCTTGCCCGAACAGCGGCAAGCACTTTGGCACAGCGCCGAGCCGCGCTTGATCCCTAAAACACCCGTATTCTGAGTTGTCACGCCCGTAGTGCGTCTGCAATCTGACCGATTGCAGGCCATGCTACTTGGGCTTAGCTACGTGCCGCACCGGCAAGCCTGTGCCGGCACGCACCATCACTTTTTGGAGCCACTCAGATGCACTCACCTATTTCCCCCTCTCGCCACGCCGCTTCGCTGTGCAGCTTGGCACTGCTGTGCGCTTTATTCTGGCAAACCAGTGCCGCGCAAACGGCTGCAACGCCCGGCGCTGATTCTGCGGCCAGTCCCAGCGCCAAAGTGCCTACAGTAGCGTACCGCTCGGTGTTCAAAGAAACTTCGCTGGGCGTGGAAAAGGACAATACCGATTGGCGCAAAGCCAATGACGAGGTGGGTAAATTTACGCGCGGCCATGTGGATATTTTGAAATGGGAAGAGCAAGAAGCCGCCAAAGAAATGAAGGGCAGCATGAACAAGCCGACGGATAAATCCATGGAAAAAGCCGTGGTAGAACCTGATGCCGCGAAAAGCCCTGCTGCACCGTCCAAACCAGACACTACAAAACCTATATCTGCTCCCGCACACAAACATTAGGCTGCCCTATGAAAGCACTCCACACCTTTACTCTCCTAGCCGCAGCATTAGCCTTGGCAGGCTGCGCAACGGTATCGTCCGACGGCAATGCATCCGACATCAACCAGCTCGTCACCGGCAAGACTGCTGGCACCGCTGCGCAGGTGGCCGTTGCAGACACCGCTGCCACGCGTGAGGCGGTAGCCAAGCTGCTGGCCCAGCCCATTACCGCTGAGTCGGCCGCGCGCATTGCGCTGCTCAACAACCCCGGCTTGCATGCCTCGATGGCTACGCTGGGCATCAGCGATGCAGAGCGTGTGCAGGCAGGCACTTTGCCCAATCCACACCTTAGCCTAGGGCGCTTTACAGCAGGTGACACATTGGAAATTGAACGTGCCCTGCGCTTCAACGTCATGGGTTTGATCGCTCTGCCGTGGCGCGCGAAGTGGCAGAGCCAGCAGCACGAAATAGCCAAGCTGCAAGCGGCGCAAGAGGTGGTGAGATTAGCAAGTGACACTTGCAAAGCCTGGGTCAATGCCGTGGCCGCGCAGCAAACTGCCGCGTATATGGCAGATGCCAAACTGGCCGCCGAGGCGGGCGGAGAGTTGGCGCGGCGCATGGCGCGGGTGGGCAACTGGAGCAAGCTAGAGCAGGCACGCGAGCAGGTATTTTTGGCCGATGCCACTACACAACTTGCCAAAGCGCAGCAAGCCGCGTTTAGCGAGCGCGAAAAACTCATCCGCCTGATGGGCCTGTGGGGCACGCAGACCGAGTTCAAACTGGTAGAGCGCCTGCCCGATTTGCCCAAAGCACCGCAAGACCTGGGTAACATTGAAGAACGCGCCCTGCGCGAACGTCTTGACGTGCGCTCGGTGGTGGCGCAGGCGGGCTATGTGGCCAACTCTTTGGGTTTGGTCAAGGCCAGTGGCTTTGTCAACGCGCTGGATGCCACCTACCGTCGTGACACCGCTTTTGACAACGCAACGGGTGACAAATCAACCCGCAAAGGCTGGGAGCTGGAGCTGCCCATTCCCCTTTTTGACTGGGGCGGTGCCAGCAACGCGCGCGCGCAGGGCACCTACATGCAGTCGGTCGCCCGTGTGCGCCAAACCGCCGTCAACGCCCGCAGCGAGGCGCGCGAGGCCTACCACGGCTACCGCACGGCTTATGACGTGGCCGTGCATTACCGCGACGAGGTAGTGCCGCTGCGCAAGTTCATCAACGGCGAGGTGCTGCTGCGCTACAACGGCATGCTGGCCAGTGTGTTTGATTTGCTGAGTGATATGCGCACGCAGATCATGGCGGTGAACGGTGCCATCGAAGCGCAGCGTGATTTTTGGTTGGCTGAGGCGGATTTGCAAACCACGCTCACGGGCACGTCGCCCGGCGCGCTGGGCAGCATGACAGCCAGCGCTGGCAGCGCAGGCGAAGCGAAAGCGGGGCACTGAACCATGACCACGCATAACAACCCCAACCCTTCCGATCACGCAAAGATACCCATGAACCGACGCAACTTTTTCAACAGCGCCGCCATCAGCGCCATAGCCGCCGCCAGCGTGAGCAAGGTGGCCATGGCCGCCCTGCCCGAGCCGGTCATCATGACCAAACCCGACACCGCGCCGCCGCTCGTCCCACCGACAGGCCAGCCCTACAACCCCGTGGTCACGCTCAACGGCTGGACCCTGCCTTGGCGCATGAACAACGGCGTGAAAGAATTCCACCTGGTGGCCGAACCCGTGGTGCGCGAGATGTCGCCCGGCTTCAAGGTCAATATGTGGGGTTACAACGGCCAGTCCCCCGGCCCCACCATCGAGGTGGTGGAGGGCGACCGCCTGCGCATCTTCGTCACCAACAAACTGCCCGAGCACACGACCGTCCACTGGCACGGCCAGCGCTTGCCCAACGGCATGGACGGCGCGGGCGGCATCACGCAAAAGCAAATTGGCGTAGGCAAAACCTTTGTCTACGAGTTTGTGGCC
>JAYVDN010000663.1:0-3774 GCA_043749385.1 Polaromonas sp. | reverse complement strand
TTTTCCAGCAGACCCATCACGTCATCGGGTTTGACGGCTGCAGCCGTGGTAGCCGCAGCGTGCGCGGCAGCCGCAGCGGGGCTGGCACCGGCCAAACCGGCCTGCATGTTCTGCGCCATGATCTGGCCCATCGCCAAGCCTGCGCCCATGCCCATCGCGTCGCCCGCTATGCCGCTGCCGCCACCGGAGTTTTCGGCAAATTTGGGGATCGCCTGCGCAGTTTGGTACTGCATGAACTTGCCCATGTCGTTGCCCACCATACCCATGCCAATTTTTTGGTCCAGTATTTTTTGCAGCTCTTCGGGAAGGGACACGTTTTGCACGGTCATGCCTTCCAGCTTCAGGCCAATGGCAGCGTAGGCGGGTTCGAGCTCTTTGGTCAGCGCGCTGGCAAACATCTGCTGGTTAGCCGCCAAGTCAAGGAAGGCGATGCCGCTGGAGGCTATCGCGTTGCTGATGTTTTGCAGCACCAGGCCGCGCAGTTGGCCCTCTACATCGGCCACGCTGTAGATGTCACGGGTGCCCGAGATCTCGGTGTGGAACAGCTTGGGGTCGGCAATGCGGAAGGCAAAGTTGCCAAAGGCGCGCAGGCGCACCGCGCCAAAGTCTTTGTCGCGGATCGTGATGGGCTGGGGCGTGCCCCATTTGCAGTCCAACTGCTGGCGGGTGCTAAAGAAGTACAGGTCGCTTTTAAAGGGCGACTCAAACAGTTTGTCCCAGTTTTTCAGGTAGGTCAGCACTGGCAGCGTGTTGGTGGTGAGCTTGTAGTTGCCGGGGCCAAACACATCGGCCACCTTGCCTTCGTTGACAAACACCGCCATCTGCGACTCGCGCACCGTCAGCGCGCCACCGTTTTGAATCTCCATGCCGTCCATCGGATAGCGCCAAGCCAGGGTGCCGTCGCCCTCTTCGGTCCATTGCAGTACGTCTATAAACTGTTTCTTGATGAAATCCATAAGCGCCATGAAAAACCTCCAGTGGTGGAAAAGATATGAAGCGGATGATAGCCGTACTGCGCCAGAGCGTACAGGCAAAGCTGCAAAATGAAGCGGCCCATAAAACCGGGATGCCCAGCGCCGTGAAAACGCCCGGGTGTCTGCTACGCAGCCAAGGCCGGTGGGCCATCTCCAACCCCCACACGCGAGCAAAGCATTGAGTCGAGGGAAAATTACTACATAATTCATAGCTTCTCCCGCGATATTCTATTGGTCTGCAGCCTGATTGATACTATAAAAATGGCCTAAAAAAAGGCGAAAACACGGTTTCCAGACGGTTTGCACGCCCTCATTAGCGTCCAAACACCTAAAACTCCCCTATTTCACCTGTTTTTAAGACGCTAATCAGGCTGCAAGCCAATAGAATATCGCGGGAGCAGCTACTCAATAGATAGCGTGTAGCAGCATGGTGAACGCGAGCAAAGCAGCGCTTGACGCCTTAAGCCGTCACCCTAAAGTCACGCAACACCGTGTGCAAACGATCAGCGGCGCCTCAAATCTCGCTGCGCGAGGCCAGGTAAATCCCCGGCAAGATGACCGCTGCCCCCACCGCGTGGTAGCCTAAAATGGGCTCACCCAAGACCAGCCAGGCCACGATGGCTGCATACAGTGGGCCCAAGTACAGCGTGAGTGAAGCGCGGGCAGCGCCCAGCTCTTTTTGCAGGGTGGAGAAGGCCAAATATCCGGCAGCCCCTGGAAAAATGGCCGCAGCCACAATCAGTCCGGCCGCTTTCCAGCCCCACAGGGTTTGCGTCATCGGCAGGCCTGACCAGGCTTCGATGACCGCCATGGGCAGCAGCACCAGCGCGCCACCCGTGATGATCAGCACCAAGCGCGCCATCGGAGAGAAATCTGTAGGCCAACGCTTGAGCAAGATGGAATACAGCGTCCAGCTCAGCGTGCAGGCCAGTATCCATAAATCTCCCGCTACAAACTGCACCTGCGCCAGCGCCTGCCACTGGCCTTTGATCACCACATGCACCAGCCCGGCAAACGCCATCGCAATGCCCAGCCACTGCAGCTTGCCCAAGCGCTCATGCAGCCACAGCCTAGAGGCAAACGCGACAAATACCGGAGACAACGCATACAGCAAGGCGATATTGGTCGCACTGGTAGAGCGCGCGCCGATGTACACCCAGGCCCCGCAAATCCACATGCCCAAAGCGCCCAACACCAGGTAGTGCCAGGCATTACGCGCCAGCAGCGAGCGCTTGGCCCGCAGCTCTGGCCAGGCAAACACAGCCAATATCAGCCCCGCTATCACCCAGCGCAGCAGGGCCAGCATATGCGGTGCCACCACGCCCGGGGCGCTGCGCCCCACCAGATAGTTGACCGCCCATAGCGCTGGTGTGATGAAAAGTAGCGCTACGGCCCAGCGGTGTGCAAAATGGGAAGACATATTGCACAATGGTAAGCCATGCACCTCCAAGACCTCCCCACCCCCGCCGCGCTGGTAGACACCCAGCGCATGCAACGCAATATTGCGCGCATGCAAACCCGCATGAGTGCGCTGGGGGTTGCCTTTCGTCCGCATGTGAAGACCAGCAAATGCGTGGAGATCGCGCAGCAGCAAATAGCCGCCGGTGCGCGCGGCATCACGGTGTCCACACTCAAAGAGGCCGAGCAGTTTTTTGCCGCTGGAGTGACGGATATTTTGTATGCTGTGGGCATGTCGGCGCCCAAGCTCAAGCAGGCGGCTGCACTGATGGCCAAGGGCTGCGCACTCAAAATCATTGCCGACAGCGAAGTGTCTGCCAAAGCCATCGTCGATTTTGGCCAGCACAGCGGGCAGCAGTTTGAAGTGTGGATAGAAATCGACACTGACGGCCATCGCTCGGGTGTCAAGCCTGAGAGCGAGGAGTTGTTGGTGATTGGCCAGCTGTTGAGCGAGGAGGGGGCGCAAAGCCTGGGCGGCACGCGCCTGGGCGGTGTGATGACCCACGCCGGTGCCAGCTACGAGCTGAGCACGCCCGAAGCCTTGCAAGCCATGGCCGAGCAAGAGCGCAGCCTGTGCGTGCGAGCCGCAGAGCGCCTGCGCGCAGAGGGCTTGCCTTGCCCGGTGGTGAGCGTGGGCTCCACGCCCACAGCCCTGTCAGCGCAAAGCCTGCACGGCGTCACCGAGGTGCGCGCAGGGGTGTATGTGTTTTTTGATTTAGTGATGGCCAATGTAGGCGTGTGCACTACGCAAGACGTGGCGCTCAGTGTGCTCACCACCGTGATCGGCCACCAAGTAGAAAAGGGCTGGGCCATCGTGGACGCAGGATGGATGGCGATGAGCCGCGACCGGGGCACGCAAAAACAAAGCCACGACTACGGCTACGGCCAGGTGTGCGATGTGCAGGGCAGAGTGCTGCATGGCTACGTGGTGAGCGGGGCCAACCAGGAGCATGGGATCGTGAGCGTTGCGGTACCCGCCCCAAACAGAGTTACACAGGGTGCTACACACAGTGATGATTCTGTTGGCTTGGCCAACCAATCTATCGACCAACGCTTTCCCATTGGCATGCAATTGCGTATATTGCCCAACCATGCCTGCGCCACCGCAGCCCAGTTTCCCGAGTACCACGCCGTCATGGGCCAACATGCGGGCCCCACTTGGGGGCGTTTTTACGGTTGGTAGCCATGTCCTACGGTTAGATCGGGCTTGAGTGGCAAGATCAGGTATGGGGCGTTGGGCGTGTGTGCCCTCGGATGTTTGCGCCCACGGGTGTTTGTACGCCCTGGTGCTTGGTGTGTACGGCTACGCGGCTGTCCCCCGTGCTGGCCTATAGCCAGCGAC
>JAYVDN010000662.1:0-5155 GCA_043749385.1 Polaromonas sp. | reverse complement strand
GCCGCACTTTTGGGCGCTGGCCCTGTACCGGGTGGAAGACTATCGCAAGAGCGGCCTGCCCATGCTGCCAGTAACGCACGGCAATGAGTTCACCCGCCTGCAAATACTGCTCTACACCATCGTGCTGTTTGCCGCCTGCCTGATGCCTTTTGTGTACGGCATGAGCTCGTGGATTTACCTGGCCGCGGCCGTGGTGCTGAGCATAGGGTTTTGCTATTACGGCGTAAAGCTGTGGCGCAACTACAGCGATGCCTTGGCCCGCAAAACCTTTCGTTTTTCATTGATCCATCTGAGCGTTTTGTTTGCTGCGCTGCTGGTCGACCACTATGTTCTGTAGGCACAGTCCCGCCATGCTAACTATTAAAAACATAGCTGCTCGCGCGATATTCTATTGGGCTACAGCCTTAATTGTTTTAGTATCTGGCTGCTCCGAGCAAAAAATGCAGTTCAAAGGCGTAGACATTACGGGCGCTGACTACGCGCAAAACTTTTCGCTGGCAGACCAGTTTGGCCAAACCCGCACCATCGCCGACTTCAAAGGCAAAGTGGTGGTGGTGTTCTTTGGCTTTGCCCAGTGCCCCGATGTCTGCCCCACCACCATGGCCGAGCTGGCCGAGGTCAAAAAGTCCTTGGGCAAAGACGCTGACAAACTGCAAGCCGTCTTCATCACCGTCGACCCCGAGCGCGACACCGCCCAGGTGCTCAAAGCGTACATGGAGAATTTTGACCCCAGCTTCATCGCCCTGCGCGGCACGCCAGAGCAAACCGCTGCGGTGGCCAAACACTTTAAAACTTACTATAAAAAGGCCGAAGGCAAAACCCCCGGTAGCTACACCATGGACCACTCGGCGGGCAGCTACGTGTTTGACACCGAGGGCCGCGTGCGCCTGTACACCCGCTATGGCAGCGGCGTGGCCGCCGTGGCAGACGACATTAAATTGCTGCTCAAGTAGCCCTGCAGTTCGCTATATTTAAAATAGCTGCTCCCGCGATATTTTAAAGGGCTAGAGGCCAATTCACCTTGAAAAATCAGCACATTCTCATCGCTGGCGGCGGCATCGGTGGCCTGGCTGCGGCGCTGGCGCTCAGCCAAGCAGACCAGCGCGTCACCGTGCTGGAGCGCGCGGCTGAGTTTGCGGACATCGGCGCAGGTATACAACTGGGGCCTAACGCCATCAAGGTGCTGGCACAGTGGGGTGTGCGCGCTGCTGTGCTACAGCTGGCCTGCTTGCCCGAAGCCATTGCCGTGCGCGATGCCGCCACTGGCCGCAGCCTGAGCCGCATGCTGCTGGGCCAAGCCGTGCAGCAGCGCTACGGCGAGGTGTACGCCTGCGTGCACCGCGCCGACCTGCACGGCGCGCTGCTGCAAGCGGTGCGCGCGCAAAGCGGTGTGCGGATGTACTGCAATGAAGAAGTGCAGGGCGCAACAGAAAGCAGCGGTAATGGCAACGCACTACGCTTGACTGGGAGCGCAAAAGAGGGTGCTACAGAACAAAGCGCAAACAACTCTGCAATCAGCACCGCACCCAGCTTGCAGGTGCAGTCCAGCCAGCACACCTGGTATGCCGACGCACTGGTAGCCGCCGACGGCGTAGCCAGCAGCGTGCGCCAAGCCGTGTGGGCAGACGGAGCGCCGCGCGCCACCGGCCACGCTGCCTACCGCACCCTGCTACCCATCGCCAGCCTGCCCGCCAGCGTGCGCACCCATGCACTGACCAGCGAGGTAGGCGTGTGGTGGGGCCGCGACGTGCATGTGGTGCACTACCCCGTGCGCGGCGGCGAGTTCATTAACCTGGTGGTGCTCAGCGAGCAAGCTGCCGCCAAGGCCGTACCCGGCTGGGCCAGCGTGGCCAGCAACCAAGACGTAGAACGCAGCGTGCAAGCTGCGTGCCCGCCACTGCGCGCGCTGCTGGCGTGCGCCAGCACTTGGCACAGCTGGCATTTGTACGACCGTCCCGCCACCCCCAGCTGGGCCCAAGGCCACATCGCCCTGCTAGGCGACGCAGCCCACCCCATGCTGCCCTACCTGGCCCAAGGCGCCGCCATGGCCCTGGAAGACGCCGCCGCGCTGGCCGCCAGCGTAGCCCAGCACAGCGACTGGCCCGCCGCATTGCAACGCTACCAAAGCCTGCGCAAAGCCCGCTGCGAGCGTGTAGTAGCCACCGCCAAGCGCAATGGCCGCATATTCCACCTTGCACCGCCATGGTCTGTGGCGCGTGATGCGGTGCTGGCGCTCAAGGGGACGCAGGTGGTGGGGTTACCGTGGCTGTACGGGGCTTGAAGTACCCGGCTTGAGCCTGGGGCATGAAGTTTATAAGGCTAATCAGCCTCTAGCCCAATAGAATATCGCGGTAGCAGCTATTCAAACCATAGCGCCTACAAATCCGTCCGCAGCTTCCAAATCTCGGGAAACAGCACCACATCCAGCATCTTGCGCAAATAGCCCACACCATTCGTGCCCCCCGTGCCGGGCTTGAAACCGATGATGCGCTCTACTGTGGTTACGTGGCGAAAGCGCCATTGGCGAAAAGCGTCTTCCAGGTCGGTCAGCTCCTCGCCCAGTTGGTATAGGTCCCAATGTTCTTTGGGGGCGCGGTACACCACCAGCCAGGCGGCCTCTACCGCGTCGCTCATCAGGTAGGGCTGCGTCCAGTCGCGCTCGGTGTGGCTGGCGGGCACGGCCAAGCCACGGCGCGCCAGCAGGCGCAGGGCTTCGTCATACAAGCTGGGGGCGAGCAGGGCGGCTTGCACCTGGGCCAGCAGGGCAGGGGCGTGCGCGTGGGCCTTGAGCATACCCGCGTTTTTGTTGCCCAGTGCAAACTCCACGCAGCGGTACTGCGCACTTTGAAAGCCGCTAGAGCTGCCCAGGTAAGGCCGGATGGCGCTGTACTCGGGCGGCGTCATCGTGGCCAGCACGTCCCAGGCGTGCACCAGTTGCTCCATGATCTTGCTCACCCGCGCCAGCATCTTGAAGGCACTTCCCAGATCGTCGCTGGCCACGCAGCAGATGGCGGCGTGCAGCTCGTGCAGCATCAGCTTCATCCACAGCTCACTGGTCTGGTGCTGAATGATGAACAGCATCTCGTTATGGTCCGGGCTGCGCGGGTGCTGGGCGCTAAGTATCTGGTTCAGCGCCAGATAGTCGCCATAGCTCATGGATTGGCTAAAGTTGGTTTGCGCGCCCGACTGCTTTACAACATCGCTGGTGTTCATAGTGCAAAGGTAGCACCGATCAAAAAGCCGTGGTGTCGGTTAATCCCAACAGCATGCAAAAATGCGGGTCGCGCAGGGGGGCAGGTAATCTGGTGGGACGGCGAGATTGATGAGTGTGGCAAATTGAGAATAAACACACGTTTGTAGCTTGTTCCATTGCGTGCGACCTACTTTTCACGCAAAGACGAGTAAAATCCAGTAGCATTTTTCAACATTTTTCAACATTTTTTAACATTAAATTGGATGTACATGACGCTTTCTCCACTTTCATTGGGTACGACAACCAGTCTCTTCTTAGTTGCGGCGTTGAGCGCTTGCGGAGGTGGTGGTGATACGCCTGCGGTAACGACACCAGCTACTACGGCGGTTACACCAGCAACAACGCCGCCCGTTACTACCGCTGTTGCACCAGTTCCAAGCTCCAGCCCGACGGTTTTCACTCAAAACGATGCCAAACTTGTGGCTGGCGTAGGCCTATCCACCGCGCAACTGGTACATCTTCAAACCCAACAGGAGCAAGTCTTCATTGGTGGATTGTTCCAGGGGCTCACGGTTGCCAATGCAACAGGTTCCTTTGGTCCTGCCACTGCAACGTGTGCATCTAGTGCTGGTGGCAGTGGGTCATTTACGATAAGCGAAACCAAGTCCGGTACCTACGTCGGCTACAAAATAAGCGACACGCAGACAATCTCTTTTAACGCCTGTAAATTTGCCTCGTCCAGTATCGTCATGAATGGTCGATACACCCTGGTTTCTCGCGGAAACTATGCCAACCTCAGTCCCAATTCCGTCGTTGAATACTCCGTAACCACGACTGATTTCGATATCAGCGTCGGCAGTGGAACCAGCACTATCAAGTTCCGAAGCAATGGCGTACAAACTGCCAAATTTGACACCACGGTAGGCGGCTTGAACGCCCCAGATGTCACGGTTACCGCAGTAGGCGGCCGCACCGTGGCATCCTTTTCGCCAGCTACTTCGCTGAGCCCATCGCTCAGCCTGGCAATGAATCCTGGCATGGTGATCAACGCCAAGCTGACAGCTGCTGGCAACTTCGCCGTCTCGGCTGACGGCGGTTTATCGGGAAGCACCTCATCGGGTACCGTGCCATTGTTGTTTGCAACCAGCACTGCATTGAGTGGCCCGGCCTCCACAATGCTGCCTACCGCTGGCACCATGCGCGTTAAAGACACTGCACTGAATCTGCAAACTGAGGCAACTTACCTGGGCGCTGTCGCCACCGTAAAGGCCGATACGAACCGTGATGGCATTCTGGATTTGACTTTCAGCACCACACCTCAGGCATTGCTGACGTTTAACTAAACTTGACGCTCCGTGCAAACAAAAAAACGCCAGTAATGGCGTTTTTTTTGACTCAAAATTTTTGACTTTCAGGGTGGTCAAGGAGTTGGCAGCTCAACTACTCACCTTACCCAACAGCAAATACTCCATCAGCGCCTTCTGCACATGCATGCGGTTTTCGGCTTCGTCCCACACGACTGACTGTGGGCCGTCGATGACTTCGGCGGCTACTTCTTCGCCTCGGTGGGCGGGCAGGCAGTGCATGAATAAGGCGTCGGGCTGGGCGCTTTGCATCATCGCCTTGCTGACGCACCAGTCGTTGAAGGCTACTTTGCGGGCGGCGTTTTCGGCTTCAAAGCCCATGCTGGTCCACACGTCGGTGGTGACGAGGTGGGCGCCTTTGCAGGCATCGTGCGGGTTGCTGTAGAACTGGTAGTTGACGCCACTGTTCTTGGCGGGGCTCAGGCCCAGGCTGCCTAATAGCTTGGGGTCGATCTCGTAGCCGCGCGGGGTGCTGACGTTGACTTTAAAGCCCAGGATGGCGGCGGCTTGCAGCCAGGTGTTGGCCATGTTGTTGCCGTCTCCTACCCAGGCCACGGTTTTGCCTTGGATGCTGCCGCGCTGCTCTTCAAAGGTAAAG
>JAYVDN010000661.1:0-5057 GCA_043749385.1 Polaromonas sp. | reverse complement strand
CAGGCTCTCAACCTCTTGCGCGCCATCCTTCACGCGGGCCAGCATGCCCACGGTGATGGCAGTGCCTGCCTTGCGGGTGACGATGATGTTGGCAAAATCATCCGAGCGCTGCATGCGCGCCTGCACCTGCACCACGCGCTCTTGCGAGAGCGAGCGCACTGCGCCCACGGGCAGGTCTTGGTTCTCGTTGCGCACGGCAGTGGCTACTTGGTCGGCGCTCACACCGTAAGACTCTAGCGCCTGCGGGTTGAGGTAGATGTTGATCTCGCGGCGTGTGCCGCCCACTAACGTGACCGAGCCTACGCCGCGCACGTTCTCCAGGCGCTTCTTCAAGGTTTGGTCGGCCCAGTTGGTGAGCTCTACGGCGCTGAGGGGACGCACAGGGCGCGCCGCGCTGGACCGCTCCAAGCAAGCGCGCGCCCCCTCGGGGGGCAGCGCAGCACACGCAGTGGCAAGCGTGGGGGCAACATCGCTTGGTAACACCGCAATCGACCACACCGAGCGGCTGGAGGGGTCAAAGCGCAGCACGCGCGGCTCTTTCACCTCGGTGCGCAGGTTAGGGCGCACAGCGGCTACTTTCTCACGCACATCGTCGGCGGCTTTGCGGCCATTCATGTCCAGCGCAAACTCGATGACGACCACCGACTGGCCCTCATAGCTGCGCGAGGTCAGGGCGTTGATACCGGCTATGGAGTTGACCGCTTCTTCGATCTTTTTAGATACCTCGGTCTCGACAATCTCGGGCGATGCGCCGGGGTAGTCGGCGATCACCACCACCACCGGAAAGTCGATACTGGGGAACTGGTCGATCTTCAAACGCTGGTAGCTGAAGATGCCCAGCACCACCAGTGCCAACATGACCATGGTGGCGAAAACGGGGTTTTTAAGGCTGACGCGGGTGAACCACATAGGGGAGGGTGCTTTGTGGTTTAGTTGCTGGAAGAAGCAGCGGGCTTAGCGGCTGGTGCCGGGGCTGGTGCTAGGGCATCGCTGGGAGCTTTGGCCAGACTGCCGGTTGCGATGACTTTCACCTTGGTGCCATCACGGATAAAACCCGCACTGGCCAGTGTGATCTTGGTGCCCGCGCTGATGTTTTTCACGGCCACCATGGTGGTGCCTTGCGCGTCTCCACGCGCCCCCAGCTCTACAGTCTGATGGCTCACGCTGTCGTTTTGCATCACCTGCACATAAGGCGACGGCTTGTCATTGCGCACAGACGAGAGTGGCACACTGAGGGTTTGGATTTTGGAGGTGCCCAGAGTGCCTTGGGCAAACAGGCCTTGGCGCAGCCCTGCGGTGCTGGCCACGCTCAGGTACACCAGCACGCTGCGGCTACCGGCTACGGCGCTGGGGTTGATGCGGGTGACGGTGGCGGCCACCGATTCGCTGCGGCCTTCAAACTGCAGCTTGGCCTGCTGGCCAATGCGTACATCGACCGACTCGGCAGCGCCCAAGTTAGCCTCCAGCTCCAGGCGGCTGATGTCGATAATCTCTACCACCCGCGCCTCGATGCCCACGCGCTCACCCGGCTGCGCGGCGCGCTGCGAGATGATGCCGCTGATGGGCGCTTTAAGCACCGTGTCTTCCAGCGATTTGCGCGCTACGTCTACGCCAGCCAGCGCGGAGGCGTGGGTAGATTTAGCGCCAGCCAAGCTGGCCGCCGTGGTCTCCAGCGCGGTCGCCGAAATAAAGCCTTGGTTGACCAAGGCCTTGTTGTTGTCATACGAGCGCTGGGCTATGTCGATCTGCGCCTTGGCCGCGTCGGCGCTTTGCTGGGCCTGGCGCACACGGGCTTGGTATTCAGACGCGTCAACGCGGGCAATGATTTGCCCGGCCTTGACGACATCGCCCTCCCGCACCGTGAGGCCTTGCAGCTCGCCGCTGACACGGGCTTTGACCACAGCGCTGTTGGCGGCTTTGAGCGCGCCGGATATCGGCAGGCCCTCGGAAAGCTCCAATACCTGGGCGGTGGCGATGTCGCTGGCGGTCAGCTCCATGATGGCCTCGGGCTTGGGCGCGTTGGCCTTGGCCTGCTCGGCCTTGCGCGCTGCCACTACGCGCATGCCAGCGGTGCCCAGGGCCCCGAGGATGACCAATACCGCGAGCCATTTCCAATATTTTTTCATAAGATCATATGCGTCTAAGAATGTGTGAAGCGTAGCAAAAGTATGTGAAGCGTGGGTTAATCCCGCTTGAGCAGGCCATGCACCAGCATGTCCGCTTGTGCGGCCAGGTAGCGCTCAGGGTCTATCTGCTGGTGGCTGCCCACGCAGCAGCCCATGGAGTGCTTCCAGGTGACCAAATAAATCAAGGGCGTGAGCAATGCGTACACCGCATAGTCCAAGTCGACCTTGCGAAACTCGCCACGGTCAATACCGCGCTGGATGACGCAGCGAATCAGGCGGTGGTTGGGCTCAATCACCTCGTCATGGTAGAAAGTGGCCAGCTCTGGGAAATTGGTTGCCTCGCTCATCATCAGCTTGGTCAGGCCTGACGCTTTGGTAGAGCCGAAGCGCTCCCACCACAGGTTCATCAGGTATGGAATCAGCTGTACGGTGGGGCCGGGGTACTTTTCTATTTCGTCAAAGCCCTCATTTACTCTGCTGGAGATATTCTCGCGCACGACTGCTTTGAACAGGTCTTCTTTTGTGGGGAAGTACAAAAATAACGTGCCTTTGGACACGCCCGCCTGTCTGGCCACCTCTTCAGAGCGGGTAGCGGCAAAGCCTTTTTCTACAAACAAATCCAGCGCAGCGGCCAACAGCTCCCCCGGCCGCGCTTCTTTGCGCCGCTCGCGGCGGGTGCCTGAAGTGTCGTTAGGGGGGGGGGAGTTCACAGCAAACTTACATTAATGACCGATTGGTTATTAATGTAGCTGATGTGCGGCACCAGGTCAAGTGCAAAGGGCAATATGCAAAAGCAATTGAGGGCTACCTATTTGGTGAAGGCCAGGCCAAAAAGTTCATGCAGTATGTGCTTGGAATTCCTGAGTCCGTCGATGCTAGGCAACCATTCCAAACCCGGGGAGTGCACTGGTTCGGTAAAACCCATAGGGGCAGGCATCACGAAAAGGCCTGCGTTTTCAAAAGCGCGTTGGGCGCGGGGCATGTGCGAGGCATGGGTTACCAGCGCAATGCGCTCAATGCCATCTTTGCGCAGCAGCGCGGCTGTCAGTTGCGCGTTTTCACCCGTATCGCGTGAACCGCTCTCTAACCAGCGCAGCGGGCCCAATCCCAGTTGCGCCATCCAGCGCTGCACCGCGTCAGCCTCGGTGCCAGAGCCGCTATCCGCCGCCCAGCCCACGCCACCGCTAAAGCCTAGCGGCAGCCCCGCGCTGCGGGCCAGTACCACGCCATAGTGCATGCGCGCTGTGGTGGTGCCGTTGGGCTGCGCTTTGCCGTATTCGCGGTTGCGCGTGTCGGCTCCGCCGCCCAGCACCATGATGGCTTGGACTTGCTGTTGTTTGAAAGTAGCGCCTGCGGTAGCTAATTGAAGATGCGGAACGGATGGCAGCAAATGTTGCCCCATCCACACCGCAAACACATTGCAACTGAGGACCCACAGCGAGGCCACGCCCAGCAACGCCACTGAGATACCCAGACGGCTACGGTAGCGCACCATCAGCCAAAGGCCCAGGCCAATGATAAGCAAGCCCCCTGCAGGGGGCAGCGCAAGAACGGTGAGCCAAGGCTTGAGAAAGGTGAGTTCTGTGGGCATGTCAAAGCGGGTGGTGGTGCAGTGTGAAGTGCGCTCGAAGCAGGCATGCTGAGTGTCTGCGCCCTAGTGTAGAGCACTATTAAATATATAGCTTCTCCCGCGATATTCTATTGGCCTGCAGAGCGATAGGCATCTTAAAAAAGGCTCAAAAATAGATGGATTTTCAATTTGCAGCCGATTTTCAAGACGCCAGCGTTTCCAGGGCGTTGAAAACGGCAATTTTGGCCTCTTTTTCAGAAGTAAATGAGGCTGCGAGCCAATAGAATATCGCGGGAGCAGCTACTTAATGCATAGCATATATTGTATTTGAGCGCCACTCCAAAGCGGTAAAAAGCATGCTTGGGTGTGCCGGAGTTGGTAGGCAGGCCACCGTTTGGCTTGCAGGGTTCGCTGCCCGAAAAAGCCGCGGGTGGCTTGCACGCTAGCCGCTTTACCTCCATAGCCGTCTCAGCAGTAGCCTAGTAAAAGGCCTGCAAGCCGGTCTGCGCGCGGCCCAGAATCAGCGCATGCACGTCGTGCGTGCCTTCGTAGGTGTTGACGGTTTCCAGGTTGATCATGTGGCGGATGACGTGGTATTCATCATGAATGCCGTTGCCGCCGTGCATGTCGCGGGCCATGCGGGCGATGTCCAGCGATTTGCCGCAGGAGTTGCGTTTGATCAGGCTGACCATCTCGGGTACGGCCTTGCCTTCGTCCATCAGGCGGCCTACGCGCAGGCAGCTTTGCAGGCCCAGGGTGATCTCGGTTTGCATGTCGGCCAGCTTCTTCTGGATGAGCTGGGTTTGCGCAAGTGGGCGACCAAACTGTTGGCGGTCCAGCGTGTACTGGCGGGCGGCGTGCCAGCAAAACTCTGCAGCACCGAGTGCGCCCCAGGCGATGCCGTAGCGCGCCTTGTTCAGGCAGCCAAACGGGCCCTTGAGGCCGCTCACATTGGGCAGCAGGTTGGCCTCGGGCACAAACACGTTGTCCATCACGATCTCGCCGGTAATGCTGGCACGCAGGCTCATCTTGCCTTCGATTTTCGGAGCGGTGAGGCCCTTCATGCCTTTTTCGAGGATAAAGCCGTGGATGGCTTCCTGTCCGCCGACGCTGCCGTCGGGGTTGGCAATTTTGGCCCAGACGATAAACACGTCGGCAATCGGCGCATTGGTAATCCACATCTTGGCACCATTAAGCTGGTAGCCGCCCACCCCGTCCTGTTGCACTGGTTTAGCGCGGGTGATCATGCTGGCCGGGTCGGAGCCGTGATTAGGCTCTGTCAAGCCAAAGCAGCCTACCCATTCGCCAGTGGCAAGTTTGGGCAGAAATTTTTCGCGTTGCGCGTCGCTGCCGTAGGCATT
>JAYVDN010000660.1:0-1805 GCA_043749385.1 Polaromonas sp. | reverse complement strand
AGCGAGAATAGGTCAGAGCGGCCGTCCACTTTCTTGCCTGCAATTTGCTCTGGCGACATGAAGCTGGGGGTACCCAGCACCAGCCCGGTTTTGGTTTTGCTCGAGTCGGTAATGCGTGCAATGCCAAAGTCAGTCACTTTGACGGTATCGCTCTCCAGCTCGTACATGATGTTGGCGGGCTTGATGTCGCGGTGCACCACGTTTTGGCGGTGGGCGTAGGCCAGGGCCTGCGCTACCCGCTCCACAATCGACAGCACTTTGGGCACCGGCAGCAGCGCACCATCTTTGCAAAAGTCTACCAAGTCTTTGCCTTTGAGGAACTCCATGGCAATGAACGCCAAATCATGCTCCTCGCCCGCATCAAAGATGGTGACGATATTTTGGTGCTGCAAGCGGCCAGCGGTTTCTGCCTCGCGGAAGAAGCGCTCTCGGGCATCGACCAGATCGTCGCCTTCAAACTCTTGGGACAGCGCCATGGTTTTGATGGCCACCACGCGGCCAATCTTGGGATCTTTGCCCAGATACACCACGCCCATGGCGCCCTTGCCCAGCTCTTTTTCTACCTGGTAGCGGCCCAGCATGGGCTTTTCTACCCCGCCACCGTCTAGCAGCATGGTGCCCCCAGGGTGTGCGCCGCTGCCGCCCAAAATTACCGTTTCGGACAGGTTTTTTGCGCGGCTAAGTTTGGCGTCCAGCCCTTTATAGCCCTTGTCCAGGCTGGCCATGTACTCGTACACGGCTTGCGATTTGTTGAACTGGCGCTTGCGTTCAAAGTCCAGCGCCAAGTTGCCTAAATTGCCCATCAGTGCTTCGCCCACGGGCACACGGCGGAAGCGGTCAAATGCCATATCTAGCTGGCCCTGGCCTTGATAGGACAGGCCCATCATGCGGTTGGTTTCGGCAGATTCTTCGTCCGATTTCAGCTTGCCTGCTTCGGTGATCAAAAAGCGCTTGGTAGTAAGGGCTAAATGGCCGACCACCAGCAAAATGGCCGGAAAAACAAACTGCGCCCAATAGCTAAAGCGCGAAAGCAGTACAAAAGAGCTGACTAACAGTGTCGCAAAAATCAGACCCGTGACCAGTGCAGCGCTGCCCGCCGACAGGCGGGGTAACAGGGCAATCAGGTAGGCCGCGACCAGCAAGAAAACTACACCAGCGACCAAACTGGCCCACCAAGGGGTGGTGACAAAATGCTCGGACAGGATGCTGGATGTCACATGCGCCGTTTGCTCCAGCGGCGTCATGCCTCGCCCGCCCAGGGGCGTAGGAAACTCTACGCCCACTCCGGCTGCGGTGGGTCCGAGCAAAACGACTTTGCCTGCATATTTGCTGGCCGGTACTTTGCCCGAAATGACGTCGAAAGCGGAGTCGTAGCTGAAAGGCGTTTTACCGTCTTTGTCGGCATAGTAGAACGGACGCATTTGGGCTTGCTCTGTGGTGCCGATACGCAGTTTGCCGATCTGAATGACCGACTCTTGTTCAAACACCTTGATATCTGATGTGCTCAGGTTCAGCCCCTTGACGGCGGCCATCAAAGCCATGGAGGGCACCATTTGGCCGTAGTAGTCTGTGAGCAAAGACTCAACCCTGATAGTGCCATCGACATCGGCGCTCTTGTTGCCATGCCCGATGGACTCAATTGTGCTGCCCAGAATATCTATGGGTTCCAAAATGCCCGCCGCTTCCACGCCGAACCCGGCCGAGGCCTTGACCAAACTCTTCAGGGTCGCTGGTTTCAACGGTTTGTCGGGCTTGCCGCGAACCTCTCCGGGGGTGAAGCTGACCAAGCCGACCACATTGCCCGC
>JAYVDN010000659.1:0-2892 GCA_043749385.1 Polaromonas sp. | reverse complement strand
GTTGTGCGACACCATACATCACCTGGGACTCAAATAGCGTGCCGGATCGACCGGTTTGCCTTGGCGTCGAATTTCAAAATGCAGCTTCACGCGGTCGCTGTCACTTTGCCCCATCTCGGCAATCTTTTGCCCTTTGCGCACGGTTTGGTCTTCTTTGACCAGCAAGGTTTGGTTGTGCGCATAGGCGGTGAGGTAGGTGTTGTTGTGCTTCAAAATCACCAGGTTGCCATAGCCGCGCAGGCCAGCGCCTGCGTACACCACGCGGCCGTCGCCTGCGGCCAGCACGGGGTCGCCCAGCTTGCCTGCAATGTCCAGGCCTTTATTTTTGGCTTCGTCAAAGCCGGCAATGACGGCGCCATTGGTGGGCCAGATCCAGGCTACGTCATCGTCGCCCGCAGACGATGCAGGAGGCAGCGGCGCCACTGCGACTATTGGCGCAGGGGCAGGCGCAGGCACAGACGAAGGCGCAGGCGCAGGGCTTGGCACATTTGCAGGGGCGGCGGCGGAGGCTGCAGGGCGGGCGCTGGCAGGCGGCAACGTGTTGGCTACCACGGTACCCGGTGGCGTAACGGGTCGGGGTCCCGCAGTGGCCACGGCGACATCGGCGGTACCCGGCGGAATCACCCTCAGCACTTGGCCGACTTCGATAATATTGGGGTTCTCCAGGCCGTTCCAGCGGGCTACGTCGCGCCAGTTTTGCCCTGAGTCCAAGCCAATGCGGATCATGGTGTCACCAGGTTTGACGGTGTAGTAGCCTGGCTTGCCTGCGTTCTCGGCTCCTGGCAATGGTTTGGGTACCGTGGCGGTCACACTTGCCGCGCCATTCACACTACCGGCCGCAGTAGGTGCGCTGGCCCCCACGGGTGCTGCGGGCGCTGGTGCGGTGGTGCCAGACGATGGTGCGCCACGGTCTTCGACAGGCGCGCGGCTCAGGCTGGTGGACGTACAAGCACTCAGCGCAGCAAGCATGGCCACGGTGGCCCCCAGCACTGCTAACTTACCCACCCATGTTGACTTATGTTCTTGAATCATTCAAACCTCGTTGCGTCACGCTCTGTATGCGCTGCACACAGGCTATGGTGATTACATTACACCCGATTTTAGTGGCACAAAGTGCACCGCCTCAAGTACAGATTGTGTTACGCCTTGTTGCGTTTTGTCCAGCACTATTAATGCCTGCGTTCCCCCTGTGGTTACCACAGGGGCCACCAAGCGCCCGCCGACGGCCAATTGGTCTATCCAAGCCTGCGGAATCGCCTCACCACCTGCTGCGGCAATGATGCCTGCAAAGGGCGCGCCTTTGGCGTAACCCAGCATGCCGTCACCCAGCAAAAGGTGCAGGTGGGCGATGGCAAAGGGACGCAAGTTATCCCGCGCTTTGTCGTGCAGGCCGCGTAGGCGCTCGATGCTGTACACCTCTGTGCACACCTGTGCGAGCAAAGCGGCTTGGTACCCGCAGCCAGTGCCAATCTCCAGCACCCTGCCGAGCCGCCCTTTACTATCCGTGGCGCAGCCCTGACGAAGCAGCTCTAGCATGCGCGCTACTACGTTGGGCTTGGAGATGGTTTGGCCCAGGCCGATGGGCAAGCTGGTGTCTTCGTAGGCCTGGCCTACCAATGCGGTATCGACGAAACGGTGGCGCTCCACGGTGTTCATGGCGTGCAGCAAAGCCGCGTCGCTGATGCCCTGCGCTGCGAGTTTGTCCACCATCCGCTGGCGCATAGCGTGCGAGTCCAGGCCAATGCCGCTGGACAGTATGCCTTTTTGACCTGCAGCCCTTTGGAATATCGCGGGAGCAGCTATATTTTTAGTAGTGGCAGATTTTACTTGTGCTGACTTCGCATGTGCAGTGCTGGGCATCTTGGCCGGAAAGCTGGGCCGGCTCATGCAGCGCCTTTGGCGGCGTCGGCCAAGCCCACCAAGCTTTGCTGCCAGTAGCCCAGGCGGGCGTGGTCAGTCAGGTCTACTTGCAGCGGCGTGATAGTGACATGGCCTGCGCGGGACACCTCAAAATCAGTGCCAGCGCCCTCTTCTTTGGCGGGCCCGGCAGCGCCTATCCAGTACATGGTCTCGCCGCGCGGGCTGGTTTGCTGGATCACCGGTTCGGCGGCATGGCGGCGGCCCAGGCGGCACACTTTGGGGCCGAGGATCTCGCCCAAGGGGCGGTTAGGAATGTTGATGTTCAGCAGCCAGGGCGCGCTGCCTGCGTGCAGGTTTTTGGCGTAATGCAGCACCAGCTCGCGCGCTTTGGCGGCGGCGTCGTCAATATGCGCCCAGCCTTTTTCGGCCTGCGAGAAAGCCAGCGCGGGTATGCCAAACAAATAGCCCTCCATGGCAGCGCCCACAGTGCCGCTGTAGATGGTATCGTCGCCCATATTGGCACCGTTGTTGATGCCGGAGACCACCAGGTCGGGCTTGTAGCCGAGCAGCCCGGTCAGGGCGATGTGCACGCAGTCTGCCGGCGTGCCGTTGACGTAACGAAAACCGTTGGCAGCCTTGTGCACGTACAGCGGCGCGTTGAGCGTGAGCGCGTTGGACTTGGCGCTGTTGTTGTGCTCAGGCGCTATCACCTCTACATCGGCCACCGTTTTAAGCGCCTCGTACAGCGCCACAATGCCCGGGGCCTGAAAGCCGTCGTCGTTGGATAACAAAATTTTCATAGAGCTAAATTGTAGGCTGCGAAGGGCTGTGGGTGCCTGTCCCAAGCGGGTTGGGGCAAAAATAACTTTGGCTGCCGTGAGGCGGGCGGTGTATTCCAAGGGATTCGGTACGTCTTGTATGCGAGCAGGCCGATGGTGCACTCAGAGGAGATCGGCAAGTCTTGTACGTGGATCAGGCCGGCGGCGCACTTAGCTCCGCGGCTGTCCTCCGTGTCGGCCTAGGGCCGACTAC
>JAYVDN010000658.1:0-3396 GCA_043749385.1 Polaromonas sp. | reverse complement strand
GGCCACACATAGGAGAATACCGTGCTGCCCGCCAGCTTGCCAGTTTTTGCAGGCTTGAGCTGACCTGCTTTTCCAGACACCGCTACATGGAAGATGGCTGTGCTGCCTTCGGTGGTGATTTTGGTGTGATGGATATCAAACGGCGCTTTGACCACTGCACTGGCCTTGGTTTGGATGCCGCCGGTGTGCTTGCCGTCGTGCGCCATCACGACGTGAGCGGCGGTAGCGATAGCCAATGCGACAACGAGACGAGAGTGTGTGTGAGCCATAGTATGTCCTTTGAAAATGATGCGAACGGTTCGGGTGCGTCTCAGCTTCACTGAGGTCGCGTGAAAGATGCCATGCGTGAACCAATTGCATGGGATCCAATTAAAATAGGAGTCCTAAATATATAGGTCAAAAAAAGACTGTTTACGTTGTCTCAAAAAACCGCCTGTTGGCTTGCAAAGCGCGGGGCTCTGCTGCTTCGTGCTCAGCACAATCGAGGCGAAGCAAAGAAGACGGCAGCGCCGCGTTCACTAACCGGCAATGGTGGGGCGCCGCAGCGCCGGGATGCGCATGCACCGCAAAATGCTTGCAGGTAATGCACGTGCGTATCTCTGGAAAACGCTCGGCCTGTTGAAGCCGGCTGATCATCGCCAATAGCGACTCAAATAAGGTGTCCTGCGTGGAAGCAGGCAAAGCATTGACTGCGTCTGTAGCAAAGGCCGTTGCCTCGTGGATATTGCGCACCAGTTTCTCACCTGACGGCGTTAAGCGCAATGCAATCGCTCGTCCATCATCGCTGGCTCTGCCTTTTTCTACCAGCGCCTTGTCGGTTAGCGAAGCAATCGAGTCACTGGCGCTGGCAGCGGTAACGCCCAATTGCTCTGCAATCCAGGACAGACGCACGCCCTCGCTGCGCGCAGCCAGCATCTCCAATATGTCCACCTGTGTAGGGTTAAGCCCCTGCGCCGTAGCAAACTGCCATGTCCCCGCCCGCAGGATCGACGCAATACGAGCAATGGCACTGACTACCCGCTGGCTGGTCTGTGGCGTACCACCCCATGGATCGACTTTTTTTGCTTTCATGGATCAATTGTAGGCGCAGTCAAAATATATGTCAAGGAGTCCTAATTAAATTAATCGTAAAGTTCAGGTATTCTGTGCAGGAGTAATGTTTGGCGCTTAAATCAAAAAATCCTGAGCGATTACAAGCTGCAACCAACAACCGCTAGAGACACCCACCATGATCACACTCTACCAATTTGACCCCGCGTTTGGCCTGCCCAACGCCAGCCCGTTTTGCATGAAGCTGGAGACCTATCTGCGCATGGCTGCCGTGCCTTTTGAGGTGCCGCCCGCCAAGATGCAAGACATGGGCAAGGCCCCCAAAGGCAAGATGCCCTACATCGAGGACGGCGGCAAGCTGTTCGCTGATTCGAGCTTGATCATCGACCACCTCAAGCAAACCTATGGCGACCGTCTGGACGGCTGGCTGACGGCCGAGCAAAAAGCCACAGCGCTGGCCTACCAGCGCCTACTGGAAGAGCACCTGTACTGGGCGGTGGTCTACACCCGCTGGGCAGAGCCTGCGGGCTGGGCACTTACCAAGGCAGAGTTTTTTAAAACCATGCCCGCGCCGCTCAAATGGTTTGTGCCCGCGCTGGCCCGGCGCGGCCTACTTAAGCAAATGCACGGTCACGGCATGGGCCGCCACAGCCAGGCCGAGATCCACGCCCTAGCCATGCGCGACATCACCGCGCTGGCTGACTTCCTGGCCGATAAGCCTTACTTTATGGGCAACGAGCCGTGCTCGCTGGACGCCACCGCGTACGCATTTACTGCCAACTTGATTTGGGCACCGGTGGAGTCAGCGCTAAAGCAGCATGCCAAGCAATACCCGCAACTGGAGGCGTACTGCCAGCGGATGCGTGGTCGATACTACGCCTGATAGGCAACGCGTCGTTTTGCCGCGTAGGGGGGCTAACACATGGGTAGTAGCTGGCTTTCTGACCACGCCGGCACTTCTTATTTAATAGCTGCTCCCGCGATATTCTAAAGGGCTACAGCCTGATTAGCATCTAAAAATAGCATGAAAATCGAGTGTTTCGATCAAAATTTCCGCTTTTTTTTGAGCAGCTTGAAGCTTGAAAAACACCCGAAAATAGCCAAGTTTCGGGTATGAATAGGGCTGTAGCCCTTTAGAATATCGCGGGGGCAGCTATTAATTACATAGTACCCAATGACTTAAATCTTCTCAGCCAACTGTACCAAAATCGCCGGGTTCTCCAACGTAGAAGTATCCTGCGTAATCTCCTCACCCTTAGCTATCGAGCGCAGCAGGCGGCGCATGATTTTGCCGCTGCGGGTTTTGGGCAGGTTGTCGCCAAAGCGGATGTCTTTGGGTTTGGCGATGGGGCCGATTTCTTTGGCTACCCATGCACGCAGTTCGTTGGCAATGGCTTTGGCTTCGTCGCCTGTGGGGCGGCTACGCTTAAGGACGACGAACGCGCTGATGGCTTCGCCTGTCAAATCATCTGGGCGGCCGACCACGGCGGCTTCGGCTACCAAGTGGCTGCACGAGACCAGGGCGGACTCAATCTCCATCGTGCCCAGGCGGTGGCCCGAGACGTTGAGCACGTCGTCGATGCGGCCGGTGATGCGGAAGTAGCCACGGTCTTCGCTGCGCACCGCGCCGTCGCCTGCCAAGTAGTATTTACCGCCCATCTCGGGGGGGAAGTAGCTTTTGACAAAGCGGTCGGGATCGCCCCAGATGGTGCGGATCATTGACGGCCAGGGGCGCTTGACGACCAGCATGCCGCCTGAGCCATTGGGTACATCAGCGCCGATTTCATCGACGATGGCGGCCATGATGCCGGGCAAAGGAAGGGTACAGGAACCAGGAACCAGGGGGGTGACACCCGGTAAAGGTGTGATCATGTGCCCTCCCGTTTCGGTTTGCCAGAAGGTGTCCACGATCGGGCAGCGCTCGCCGCCTACGTGCTTGTGGTACCACATCCAGGCCTCGGGGTTGATGGGCTCGCCCACGCTGCCCAAAATGCGCAGGCTGCTCAAATCGCTACGTGCAGGGTGCACTTTCTCGTCGCCCTCGGCGGCTTTGATGAGCGAGCGGATGGCCGTAGGCGCGGTGTAGAAAATCGTGCACTTGTGCTTCTCGATCATCTGCCAAAAGCGGCCAGCATTGGGGAATGTGGGGATGCCTTCAAATATGATTTGTGTAGCACCGGCGGCCAGCGGGCCGTAGGCGACGTAGGTGTGGCCGGTGATCCAGCCGATGTCGGCGGTGCACCAGAACACGTCGCTCGGGCGCAGGTCAAAGGTCCAGTCCATCGTCAGCTTGGCCCACAGCAGGTAGCCGCCGGTGGAATGCTGCACGCCCTTGGGTTTGCCGGT
>JAYVDN010000657.1:0-2286 GCA_043749385.1 Polaromonas sp. | reverse complement strand
TATTCAATGAAACTGCCTGCGTCTACCAAATCAGCTACGTTCTCACGGGCGGTGCGCAGGCCCAGCGCATGGCGTTTGTCCACCGCATCGGGGCGCTGGCTGTCCAATGTGAAGGCGTGCCGCGCAACTACGTTGTTCAGATCTTGGCGCGTGGACTGCGGCGGCATATTTGGCAAGTCTAGAGGTTTTTTTGGCCCGTTTTCAATAGTCTTTTCAGCCTCTAGCCCTTTAGAATATCGCGGGAGCAGCTCTGAAATTAATAGTGCTTGATTTTCAGCTACCGCCTCGCCCACCGTCACAAACAGCTCGCGCACCACGCAGTCTTGCGCTGCCAGCACCTCGTGCTCCATCTTCATGGACTCTAAAACCAGCAGCACCTGGCCACGCAGCACCTGGGTGCCTACAGCGGGGAGTTGCACAACAACGGCGGCGAGGGGGCTTAAGATTTGCATGCCTACAATGTAACCACTGCCAGCCGCATTGTCAGCCTGCCCAGTGACAGTGCGGCGCACGCTAAGCGCAATTGAAGGAGTGAGTGCCATGCCCCAACTGTTAACCCCACTGCTGCCCGCTACGCTTGCAGCCTTGCTGCTGGCCGCCTGCGCCACGCAAGGCCCGCCACCGCCACTGGCCGCGGTGAATACGCCGCCGGGCACGCCCATCAAGCTGACCGTGCTGCACACCAACGACCACCACGGCCGCTTTTGGAAAAACAACGACGGCGAATATGGCATGGCGGCGCGCAAAACCCTGCTCGACAGCGTGCGCGCCGAGGTCAAGGCCGCCGGTGGCCACACCCTGTTGCTGGACGGTGGTGACGTGAATACTGGCGTGCCCGAGAGCGACACGCAGGACGCCGAGCCCGACTTCAAAGGCATGAAGCTCTTGGGCTACGACGCGATGACCTTTGGCAACCACGAGTTTGACAAGCCCCTGAGCGTGCTAACCAAACAAATAGCCTGGGCCGGTTTTCCCATGCTGTCGGCCAATATTTACAAAGACGGCAAGCGCTTTGCCAAACCCTACGAAGTGTTTGACCGAGGCGGTTTGAAAATCGCCGTACTCGGTCTGACCACCGACGACACTACCAAAATGGTAGACCCCGCCAACATCGCAGGCGTGGAGTTTCGCAAGCCCGCCCGCGAGGCCGCAGCGCTCATGCCTGAGCTGAAAAGCCAAGCCCATGTGGTCATCGCTGCCACCCACATGGGCCACTACACGGGCGGCGCACGGGGCGTGAACGCTGAGGGCGATGTAGAGATGGCGCGCGAGGTGAAGGGTTTTGATTTGATCGTCGGTGGCCACAGCCAAAACCCGGTGTGCATGCTCACCGAGCTCACCCGCAACGAGACCTACCAACCCGGCGGCCCCTGCCAACCCGACCGCCAAAACGGTGCCTGGATTGTGCAAGCCCACGAGTGGGGCAAGTATGTCGGCCGGGCAGACTTTGAATACGCAGGCAGCGAACTCAAGCTGGTGAAGTATGAGTTGATTCCCATCAACCTGAAAAAAACCGTGAAAGCCACAGACGGCAAAGACCAAAAAGTGTTTGCCACGCAAGAGATCAAAGAAGACCCGGCGACTTTGGAGTTTCTCAAGCCCTACCAAGACAAAGGCCGCGCCGCACTGGACGTGGTGGTGGGCCAGTCCGACGGCAAACTGGAAGGCGACCGCGCAGTAGTGCGCGCCCAGCCCACCAACCTGGGCGTATTCATCGCCACGGTGATGCAGCAACGCGCCAAAGCCGACCTGGCCATCATGAACGCAGGCGGCATCCGCGAGTCGTTGCCCGCAGGCGCGCTGACCTACAAGGACGTGATCAAAGTGCAGCCCTTTGGCAATATGCTGGCTTATGTGGACTTCAGCGGCAAAGAGCTGCTGGACTACCTCAACGCGGCCGCCAAAATGACTTCAGGTTCCGGTGCGTTTGCCCAGTTTGCTGGCGTGCAAATGGTGATAGAAAATGCCGCTGTGAAAACCGCCTTGGTGAAGGGCGCTGCGATTGACCCGGCCAAAACCTACCGCATGGCGCTGAACAGTTTCCAGGCCAACGGCGGCGACGGCTACCCCAAGCTTGCCAACCACCCCGGCTACGTGAACACCGGCTTTGTAGACGCCGATGTGATGCGCGAGTACCTGAGCCGCAATGGCATCAAGGCGGCTAGTTTTGAGCCGGGGGATGCGGTGGTGCGGCGCTGAGTGATCTGAAGATTTCTCGCCTACCTTGGTCACGTTGCGGCGATTGAGGAAGTTGCGCTGTCAAAAATTTACGAAAACACGCGCGAA
>JAYVDN010000656.1:0-6019 GCA_043749385.1 Polaromonas sp. | reverse complement strand
CTTTTTATCCATCAGATAGGCCTCACCAATGTACTCATGCGCGCCTTTGTGCTTGGGGTCCAGTTGCAGTGCAATTTTGTAATGCTCAAACGCTTTGGGCAAATTAGGCTGGGCTTGCTTGCGGTTGCTGTAGGCCAGCAGGTTATGGGCGTCGGCATTTTTAGGTTCAGCCTTGACCGCAGCGCTAAGCTGCTCGATGGCTTTTTGCCAGTCTTTGGCCGCGATGGCGGCGCGCGCGTTGGCCATGCGATCAGGCGCTGCGCTCACAGGTGCGCTGGGCGTATCAGCGGCAAAGGCCGCGCTGGCCGAGAGGGTTAAAGCGGTGCCAAGCCAGCAGCAGTTAACCCAAATCCGGTGAAACCCATTTTTCATAGCAAATTCCTTAATTGGCCCGTGCCGACCACTGAGACAGCCCCGGCACGCGGGCTGGCGCCAGTGTACCAAATTCAAAGTTATTTGCAGGTTTTGGCCTGCTCTTGTGCTTGGGCCACAAGGTCTTCGGCCATACCAAAATAGGGACGCGCATAGCGCCAGTCGATGCGCTGGTGCAGATGCGCGGCTTGCACCAACATCACTTCGCCGCAGGCCACCGCTTTGGCGCTGCACAGCATGGCATTGCCCGTTTTGACCGCATCCAGCCGCAGCCACAGGTCGTTGCGCATGCGCTGTGACGCGGGCATGGCGGGTAAGATGGAGTCGAGCAGCGCAGGCGGCACAGGCGCGTCGCCTGCCTCCAGTGCATCCACCAAGGCCAGCGCCTTGGCTTGCGCCTGAGCGGGCACGGCACTGGGGTTATTGCGCAGCGCCTCATGGCGGGAAAAATCAAGCCAGCATTGGGCTTTTTCGGTGATGTAAGTGTTGCTTATGGCGCTTTGGGTGTTGGCCCGTAGCACACGCTGTGCGTCCAGACGCTGCTGACTTTGCGCTATCCGCTGCACCAATGTGCCCGTCGGTGCTGCGGGGTTAGGCGAGTTTTGCGCTGCTGCGGGCGGGCACCATGCAGCTGACACAGCACATAAGAGTGCACCCATGACTTGGGTACTGCGATGCGCAGACGCTGCACGAGAGTAAAAAATGGATCCAAACATCTTCAAGGCTCCATCGACTTGTTGACACGCGGATTGTTGCTGCCAAAAACGTTTTCATCAAACTTCCAGCGCAAGCCTGCAAAGAGTCCCCGACTACGGTACTCGCTGGCCACCAAGTCTTTGTCATTCAAACCACGCCACGTGTATCCAAGGTTGAGCCAAAGGTTGGACGTGAGGGCATAACCGGCCTCCAGGCCGTAGCCAAACTGCAGCGCTGTAGATGGCTTGGTTTGTGCCAGCGTGCTAACCATGGCGCCCGCACTCCAGCGGTCGGTCAAGTCGTACATCACGCGGGCACCGGCCAGCCAGGCGGCGAACTGGTCATCCACGGTATTGGTACCCACGACCAAATGTTCTTTGACCTGTTTGACCGCCACACGGGCGTTGGTGTGCCATACCCGCTTGGGATGCCAATCGCCATGCAGGCTGGCAATATGCACTTGTCTCTTGGGCTGTGTGGCACCGGGCAGGCTGTCCTGCTCCTGCCGCAGCTCGTAGCGCACCAAAATGTTCAGTTGGTTGGTATCCACCGGACGGTACGCTGCACCGACTTGAAAACGGTCTTCCAGTTTCTGACCATCCCCTGCGCGGTTGAGGGTCAGGCTCAGGTAGTTTTGGCCCAGCAGGGTCCAGGCGTCGTCCACCTTGCGTGCCAGCTTGGCGGTGGAGATCCAGTTTTGAGCGGTGTTGTCACGCCGCCATTCCACGCGGCCCGAAGATTTCCATTTGTCGGAACCGGTGTAATCCAGGCCCGCGCCCAAGGCCACAGCGTCTGTTGCGGTACCGGCCAGCACTTTGATGAACTCGGCATTGGTGCTGAGTTTGAGTCCAGGGGCGATGCCAAAGGTATTGCGCAAACCGAAGGCATTTTCGGTGAGACTACCTGTGGCGGCGGCATTGAGCCGGTACTCGTTGTAGATCTGCGCGTTGTCGGCGTAATCGGAGGAGGCACCGGCCACCAGGGAACGGGTGTTGGCTGAGGTGGCCAAACCGTTCAAACCCGTCACGCTGTGGATGTTTTCATAGCGCACATAGAGTTTGCTGCGTTCGGTGAGCTGGTAAGTGGTTCCGGCTCCGAGGCGGCGCTTCTCGCTGTCGTGCACATCCACTTCAGCTTCGCCAAAAATAGACCAGCGGGATGGCGCCGACTTGCCCTGCGCATCTGAATCAGGTGGCGAGTAGGTGACGCGGGTGAAGATACTGCCCGTGTCGACATTCGGGCTGGCAGCTGCCAGTGACGCGGGCGCCACCGGGAAACGGCTGCCGTTGTTACACAGGCTGTCGGTCACGCCGCTGGTGGACGCTACACCAAAGCCTCCGTTGTAGCCGCTGTAGCCGGAACAGATGCCGGTGGATGCGCCGGTGTTATTGGCTGTGGGCGCAGTACTGGTCGCATCTTTGGCTTGCTTGAGACCGACGTCGATAGTCCACGGTAAGGAAGGTTTGTGTGTGACGGAGACGCTGGCTGCCTTGCGGCTACTGCCCAGCACGGTATCGTCGGCGCGGCTCACCTCTGCGCGCAGGGTGGTGGCGCTGCCTAGTTGGTAGTTGGCATTGGCCGCCCACTCTTGGCGACCGGCCAGTAGCGCGGCAGACGGATTATCAAAACCCAGATCGGAACGTTGCCATTTGAGCTGCGCTGTCGCGGCACCGGTTCGTGCATCAACCAGAATGCGTGCTGCGTTACCAGATTTTTCACCCAGCACGCCACCGGGAGTGCCGTCCGAGCGGGCTAGCTCGGCGCTGATTTTGATAGCCTGGCTGAGGTCCACCTTCAAACCGACCGAGCCCACCGTGTAGCTTTGGTTAGGATTGTTATCGCGTGCGATGGCCGCGCCCACTCTGATGCTTTGGGAGATTTGTGCCTCGGTGCTGGCGCCCAGCATCCAGAACTTTGCCCCACCCTGCTCTACCTCGTAACTGATGCGAATGCTGACGGGGTTGAGATTCTCGTCCACACTGGGCACGGGCGCTTTGAACAGAATCTTGCCAGAAAAGGGTTCAAACTCGTAGTCAGACTGGCGCGCCTGAGCCGTGCTGCGCAACACCAGATGCGGCGGGTTGCGGTCACGCACAATGACCTCCACCCGCTCCGTACCCGCTACGCCTTTGGGGTTGCTTACACTGTAGGGGCCCGATATGCCACGGCCAGGAATTTCGTCGGTGATTTGGGACAAGCTGTCGTAGCTGGCAAATGCGTTGGCATTGATGCTATTGCTCTGGTCTTCAAAATGCCATTTCAAGCCGTTGGCCGTGCGGGCATAGTTACCCAGCGAGAGCAAGGGGCTGGGGGTGGAGGTGTTGTAATCGCCATAGAGCAGATAACTGCGGTCTTTGTCTACCCGCACATACAGCCTGCCACTGCTTTGCGCATCGGCTCCGCGAATGGAGCTGTCCCCATACACCGGATAGAAAGCGTTGGGGTCAATATCTCGAAACAGGGGTGCTCGGCCCGACTTTTCGGAGTCCATGGACATGGTCAACAAATACTCACCTTTGACCTTGCCTTTGAGGAAGAACGCCGCACGCCCTGCCGCAGTGCCCTTGCCATCGGCGAACTCGACGGCATAGCGCTTGAGTTCGCGCTCAAACAGGTCGCCTTCGTTGGCGGGTACCAAGTTTTTAGCCAGTTGGTTCAGGCGCAACTGCCCTTCAATCACACCCACTGCAATCATGTCGCGCAGTTCGGGCAGCGATTTGATGGTGACGGTTTCTTGCGCACGCCCAGCGGTCACGCGCACTTGCACATCTTTGAGCTCGAACGGTGCCACCACGGAGAAGGTGAGGCCGCCACGCACCTTGATTTGGATGCCCGGCGTGAGGGGGTCGATATCTGCAGCCTCTGCGGCGCTGACCATGCGTCCGGTACCGTCTGGTACCAGACCGAGAGGTTTGCCGGGCTGTAAATTCAACAGTCCTTGGATGACTTCGATGGTGACTGTGACTTCCTGCTGCGAGGGAGCCCCCTGCTCGTCCAGCACTTGCAGCTGGATGGACACCTGCGCTTGCCCATCAGCAACAATGTCTGTAGCGCTGGGCACCAGGCGCAGGGAGCCCACGCTGGCATTGGCGGCGCTGATGGCCTGTGGCACGATGGGGCTGACACGCTCTGCTCCACCCCACGGGCGTATGACTGCCTCGGAGCCTCTGGAGTCTTGTGCTACTTGCTGTGCATGCGCTTGCAAGGTAACGAGTACCGCCATAGCGATCAAGGTCTGGCGAAAGTTAACTGGACAGCTCATCGCTTGACCTCCTGGCTACGGTCATCGCCTAAGGGTTGCAACAGAGCCCTGCGCTTTTCGACTTCACTCAATATGCTGGGCTTGCAGGAGCCTTCGACAAAATCCGCCCGCAGCAGCTCGCCGGAACGCATGTCTATCAACACCGAGTCAGCATCGCCCACGTTCCTGTTGCTGGAGGTGGTCATGCGGCTGCCCTCTGGTAGCGTGCGCGGGTCTACTTTAAGGACATGGGTACCGTTGCTCAGACCGCAGTAACTGTATTTGCCCTCACGATCACTGATGAGGTAGGTGCCATCCTCCAGGTAAAAGCGCACGCCAGGGATACCCACCTCGCCAGCGTCCTGCGTATGGTTTTGATTGCAATCCACAAACACCTTGCCCACCACGCAACCGTCACTGGTAAAGACGCCGCCGGTTACCTTGACCACGGCCTGCGCAATGTTGGAACTGACGCCACCGGTCACGCCAGCGCTTGCGCGGTTCACCCCGTCGCCCATTTGAGCGCCGACCCCAATGCGCACCCGGTACTGCACCCGTGCGGGTACGTTCTGTGCCAAGGTGCCCAGTTTGAGGGTCGTTTGCTGGCCGGCGGTGGCGACAGGGTCATCCACACTGATACCGTTGAGACGGACAGTCTTGGGAATCAACCTGAATCCGACGGGCAAGCGGTCTGTCAGATCTACATTCGGCACTGTCGCATCGGGGCTGACCACACTGATGGTGTACTCTACCGAGTCGCCAATTTCCGCACTGCGCTGACTGACCGATTTGGTCACAAACAAGCGGGCGCTGGAGAACGGATCCAGAGGAATATGGTTGTTGATGACATCTTGGACACCCGGTGAAAGATTCAAGGTGAGGTAGTACAACGTAGACTGCGAACCCGTAGGTGGCGTGGTCTGTGGCTGCACCGCAAATAGGCCGGGTGCGGGCAGCAGCACAGGCGGTATGCTTGAAGGTGGCAATGCGACGGAAGGACCAAAGTAGCCATTAGCACGCGCAGCCAGCGTGTATTGCCCTGAGGGTGCACCTGGCTGCAAAAGGTATTGGTAAAAGCCGTTGGCTCCAACGCTCATCGACGCGCAGTTCGGTTGGCCCGGAACCAGAGTGTAGGAAGCACCTCCAACCAGTTGCAGTGCCGGATTAAACCCTGTCGGACCACACAGCGTGACAACAGCACCGTTGATGGGCGCACGGGAGGCTGGTGCACTGTTGTATACCACCCCAGATGGATCAAGCGGCAGGCTTTGCTCCAGCACACTGTCGCCAGCATTGAGATTTATCAGCAAGGCATCGCGGCTTTGCGCCACGGTGGATTGTGTGTTGTTGGAGGCATTGACGGGAGTGCCGTAAATGATGTTGTTCGCCCCATCGCGGAATTGCAGGCGGTAAGGGCCCACGGGAACACCAATGACTTCATAGTTTCCTGCTGCATTGGTGGCAAACAGGCTGCGCCCGTCAGCCATGATGATGCAACCCAGATTGGTATTGACACCGGTGATACAGACCACGGTTTGGTTAGTGCTCGCGTTGATCAGCTCGATGCCAAAACCCGGGACACCTTGTTCGCCCGGATCTCTCTGGCGATTGGACGCGAAGGTATCCAACCACACGCTGCCGCGCAATGCACCAGCGAAAGCCAAACTCACCGGGGTGGGTACATCTTCACCAGCTTCATTGGGCCGTCCA
>JAYVDN010000655.1:0-3287 GCA_043749385.1 Polaromonas sp. | reverse complement strand
GCCGGCGTCAGCAGCGGCTGGGCCATCATGCTGCCGTTTTACCTCTACATGCTGGCCCACGGCGTGCACCAACCCTGCGCGCAAAGCGGTGCCGTTGGCCCGTTCCCGCACGCGGCCGGTGCGGCCCCTGGCCTACGGCGTGTGGTTTTGGAGCGTGGCCACCGCCGTGGTGGCTTGGACGTGGGTGCAAAAGCATGGGGACAGCGGTGAACATTGACACGATGAAATGCCTTGCCCTTGCCGGGCCAACGGCCAGTGGCAAAACCGCCGCAGCGCTGGCCATTGCGCAGGCTTTTGCACACTCGCACCCGGTGGAAATCATCAGTGTCGATTCGGCCCTGGTCTATCGCGGCATGGACATCGGAACGGCCAAGCCCAGCGCGGCGGAGTTGGCCGCCGTGCCGCACCACCTGATCGACATCCGCGATCCACTCAACGCCTACAGTGCCGCCGATTTTGTGCGAGATGCTACACAGCTAATCGCCGAGATTCACGCCCGTGGCCACCTGCCGCTGCTGGTGGGCGGCACCATGCTGTACTTCAAGGCCTTGTTTGAGGGCTTGGACGACATGCCCAAGGCCGACGCTGACGTGCGCGCCCTCATAGAAGCCGAGGCGCAAACCAAAGGCTGGGCCGCCATGCACGCGGAGCTGGCTGCCGTGGACCCGATCACCGCCGCACGCCTGAACCCAGCGGACGCGCAGCGCATCCAGCGCGCGCTGGAGGTGTACCGCATTTCGGGGCAGCCCATGTCGGCCTTGCATACGGCCAAAAAGAGTGCGGCCCACGCACCTGCCACCCCTGCGCCCGACCAACAGGGCATTGAATTTGACGGGCATGAGGCCCTGCTGATCTCGTTGGAGCCGCAAGACCGCGCCTGGCTGCACGCGCGCATCGCGCAGCGCTTTGAGGCCATGCTCGCTAGTGGTTTTTTGGATGAGGTGCGGGCTTTGCGCGCCCGGGGTGACTTGAACCCGGATTTGCCCGCCATGCGCTGCGTGGGCTATCGCCAAGCCTGGGAGTACCTGGACAATTTAGAAGCGCAGGCACTGGATTCCCGCCTTCGCGAGAATGACGGCATTTCGGACACCAAGGCGCTGGCCGAACTGCGCGACAAAGGCATCTTCGCCACGCGCCAGCTTGCCAAGCGCCAACTCACCTGGCTGCGCGCCATGCCCCAGCGCCGCGTGGTGGCGTGTGATGCGCCCGACGCGCTGGCACAGGTGCTGAGCCTGGCGCGTGACTACCTGCGTGAACCCTCCCAAGGACAGCCATGAGCTTGATCGTGACCGGCTTGAGCAAACGCTACGGCGAGGTGCCCGTGTTCGAACAGGTATCGCTCACCGTGGCACCAGGCGAGTTTGTCGCCATCGTGGGCGAGTCGGGTGTGGGCAAGTCCACCCTGCTCAACTGCATGGCCGGGCTCGACACTTGGGACAGCGGCACGGTGACGCTGGACGGTGTGGACATGGGCGGCCTAACTGACGACGCCAAAGCCCTGCTGCGCCGAGAAAAAGTTGGCTTTGTGTTTCAAGCCTTTCACGTGCTGCCGCATCTGGACGTGGCACAAAACGTGGCCCTGCCGCTGATGCTGCTGGGCCAAGCCGATGACGCGCGCGTGCAAGCCATGCTGGACGCCGTGGGCCTGGGCGGCCTGGGTGCGCGGCTACCGCAACAACTCTCGGGCGGGCAATTGCAACGCGTGGCAATTGCGCGGGCGCTGGTGCATCGGCCCCGCCTGCTACTTGCCGACGAGCCCACTGGCAATCTGGATCCAAGCACGTCATCCCGGGTAATGGACGCACTCATTTCTCAAACGCGCGAACAAGGTGCCGCACTGGTTTTGGTCACCCACTCCGAAGCCGCCGCCGCTCGTGCCGACCGTGTGCTGCACTTAAGCAGCACGAGCATCTCACAGGCAACTACGGCGAAACCCCTGGGTTAGTAAATCTGTAACTCCTTGGCAGTATTACCCTGGCGTTTGGGAAGCGTCAGCACACCATGTGCACGATTCATCATCCAGGCTGGCGTCGGTTTACTGAAAACTCAAGTGGGTTTTTAAGCCCATTTTTTACCGAGCACCTCCAGCCCTGCCTTTTGCAAATCCTGCGGACTCATCACCACTCGAAACTTGCAAGACGCATTGAAGTTGAGGAAGAAAGATTCGCAGCACCATGTTGAGCACTGCCCCATCACGCTGCATGAAGTAACGCAGGCGTTTCGGGAAAGACAGCACCCACTGGCGCACCGGCAGACGCCCCGGCTTTTGCAGGAAAAGGCGGCGAAGTAATCGTGCCCACAGTCACCACAGCGGGCTCGTGCAAAGCCATGGGCAAAGATGCCGCACTCCAGGTATTTGCGAAACGCCTGGCGCACAAAAGTCTTTGGCGTGTGGCAATCACCCTGGCCGTCGAACTGGCCCGCACTGGAGAGCTCATGCCAGGTCTCGAAGTGTTCGGCAATGGTTTGGTACAGCAGCGTGCGCTCAGGGTGGCGTGGGTTGTAGAGTTTGGGTTTAGCCGCAGAGCCGTGAATCGCTGTGGCAGGTGCGCTCTGGCCCGCATGGTGGTGCGAATGGGGCTTGCCGGTGTACGACCAGCGCAAACAGTTGAAGACATCATGGTCTTGATCATCACCGACGAATGCATCAACTGCGATGTGTGCGAGCCCGAGTGTCCGAACGAAGCGATCTTTCTCGGCCCGGAAATCTACGAGATCGACCCGCACCGCTGCACCGAATGCGTAGGGCATTTTGACGAGCCCCAGTGCGTGCAAGTCTGTCCCGTGGCCTGCATTCCAGTGAACCCGCAGTTTATGGAAGACAACGAGACCTTGTGGCACAAATACCGGCGCTTGCAGGCGCAGGCCAAGGGCTGCGATTCAAAGTGATGTGTTGTCCGTCAAGCCGCATAGAGATACTTGGTAACCCAGTAATTTTGCCATTCGCCAATGAGGCGGCTGACTCTCAGGGCCAGCATGTATTCGGCATTTTCGGGTGTTCACCACGCGCAGGTAGCTTCAGTCGCTTTGCGCAACGTATCGGTGTGCACGCTCTATTTCTCCCGAACCAATTGGCAAGTCTTGACGCAAGACCCTTTCGTAGTCCAGTTGGTCTTGTCTTTGGCTGAGGTAGCGATGGCAGCGGCGCACTTGGGCCAACTCTTCTGCCGCGCCCCATACGACGATTGGGTGGGCAAGGTGATCGTCAATCGCGTACTTCGGTGCCTTAAATTCCCCACTCTTCAGAAGATACAAGTCGCTTTGACGCGCCAAACCGATGGCATACT
>JAYVDN010000654.1:0-5019 GCA_043749385.1 Polaromonas sp. | reverse complement strand
CAACGCGTGCTTTTTGATTGAGGCAGCGTATTGGCAAAATGATCTGCCACCGCCTCGCACTCGCGCGCAGAAAGCATCTCGGGTATCAGTGCAAAGCCTTGTTTATGGAAGTGCATGGCACTCATACTTCACGCCTAAGTTTGTGGGGTGATTTGGCTGGCTCACAAAAAAGCCGACGCATGCGTCGGCTTTTTTGTTCGCTCAACTTGAAAAGCTTACGCAAAGTTCTTCGCTGCAAAATCCCAGTTCACCAAGCTGTTGAGAAAAGTCTCGACAAACTTGGGGCGTGCATTGCGGTAGTCGATGTAGTAGGCATGCTCCCACACGTCGATGGTCATCAGGGCTTTGTCGGCGGTGGTCAGGGGGGTGCCTGCGGGGCCGGTGTTGACGATGTCTACTGTGCCGTCGGGCTTTTTCACCAGCCAAGTCCAGCCGGAGCCAAAGTTGCCTACGGCGCTTTTGGTGAAGGCTTCTTTGAATGCGGCATAGCTGCCGAATTTGGCGTTGATGGCGGTGGCCAGCGCGCCGGTGGGCTCGCCGCCGCCAGCGGGCTTCATGCAGCTCCAGAAGAAGGTGTGGTTCCAGATTTGGGCGCTGTTGTTGTACACGCCGCCGCTGGATTTTTTGATGATCTCTTCCAGAGTCATCGCTTCAAACTCGGTGCCTTTTTGCAGGTTGTTGAGGTTGACGACGTAGGCATTGTGGTGCTTGCCGTGGTGGTATTCAAAGGTTTCTTTGCTGTAGTGGGGGGCCAGTGCGTCGATAGCGTAGGGCAATGCGGGTAGGGTATGTTCCATGGTGGTTTCCTCGTTGGTTGTAGATGGCAGAACCTATGATTGTAGGAAGCTTTTAGACCTATGGGCATGAAAGGGTTTATCACCTGCGGGACTTGGGAGTAATCGAGAGCACTGGGGGGCGACTATCGGCGGCTGTTGGAAAGCTATCGCCAGCTTTGCGCGGCCAGAGCCTGCACAATCTGTTAAAACACTGTATTGGCCCAAGCCTTCTTGCTGCCTTCTCGTTCAAGCAAGCGCTTGCCTGGTTCCCCTCCTCCCTGTAGCCTCCCCGCTGTAACCTGTTCACCCGATGTCCTCTACCCTCCCCCCAACTCCCACCAGCGCGCTGCCTACCATCACCTGGACCGAGGCCGACCAGCCCTGCACGGCCCTGTGGCACTCTGAGCGGGGTGTACCCGCACCCAAAAAAGTGGTGCTGGCCGACGACACCATGAGCGCCGACACTGCCTACCGGCTGGCCTGCGAGGGCGTAGGCCTGCTGTGGCAGGGTGACTTTCAAAATGCCCGCATGCTGGTGCAGGCTTTGGCCCGGCGCACTGACAGGCTGCCCGAGCGCCAGCAGTTCAAGGCCAACAAGCAGTCGGCCCGGCTGGCGGTGAAGCGCTTGTCTCAAGCCGTGAGTACAACGCCTGTGCAGGCCACCCATGCAGCAACCGAAGCCCAGACCCATCCTGAAGGATCGAGCCCTGTAGCCTCCAATCCTGCATCCTCAAGCCCTCACATTGCCAACACCGCGCAAACCCGCGCTGCCGAGGCCTTCCACCAGCACCGCCTCATCCAGTCCCAGCGCGCCCGCGTGCTGGGACTGGTGCTGGTGCCGCTGGACGAGGCCTACCAAATCACCCTGCGCCGCGCGCCCGATGTGCAAGCCGCTTGCGCCGAGGTGTGGGGCGCGCTAGACGTAGCCACCGCCGCCAAGGCGCAAGACCGGCTGCTGGCGCACCAACAGGCAGCAGGCTTGAAGGCCAAGCCGTCTGATGACCCGGCAGATCAGCCCTTTATCGAGTCCTTTGACGACGAGCCCGGCAAGCCAGTCAAGCTGAGCAAATTCGAGCAAAAAATAATCAAAGAAGCCAAAGGCTTGGTAACCCATATCACCAGCCTGCGCGAGCTGCTGGGCATGACCAGCACCCACGAGTGGCGCAAAAAAGGCGTGGAAGTGCCTGCGCTGGGCGATACGCCTGAAAATACGCTGTACAACCGCATTCACCCGCACTACGGCGTGTTCTCCCCCGTGCGGGGCGAGTATGTGGGCCTGGTGGCCAAAGCGCCCTTGCCTGTATCTGCTGCATCGAAAGCCACCTTGGTAGCCTGGGACATTGGCACCGGCACCGGCGTGCTGGCCGCCATGCTGGCGCGGCGCGGCTTGCAGCACATAGTGGCCACCGACCAAGACCCCCGCGCCCTGGCCTGCGCGCGCGATAACGTGCAGCGCCTGGGCGTGGCGCAGCAGGTGCAGGTGGTGCAAGCTGACTTGTTCCCAGCCGGCAAAGCGCACCTCATTGTCTGCAACCCGCCCTGGCTGCCCGCCCGCCCCGGCTCGCCCATCGAGCATGCGGTGTACGACGAGGGCAGCCAGATGTTGCTGGGTTTTCTTAAAGGCCTGCCAGTGCACTTGGCCAAAGGCGGAGAAGGCTGGCTGGTGCTGTCTGACATTGCCGAGCATCTGGGCCTGCGTACGCGGGACGAGCTGACCAGCGCCATCGAGGGCGCAGGCTTGAAGGTGGTGGCCCGCCTGCAGACCAAGCCGCAGCACCCCAAGGCGCTGGACAAGAGTGACCCACTGCACGTGGCGCGCGCAGCAGAGATTACCTCGCTGTGGCGGTTGGCGGTGGTTTAGCCGCTAAGCGGCTTACGCGCCCGAAGGTACCAAGAAATCGCGGCTGATGCGCGCGCCCAGCACGTTGATGCGGTCTAAAAACTGCGTCAAATAGGCGTGCAAACCGGTGGCCAGTATCTCGTCAATGCGCCCGTATTGCAGCTCGGCGCGCAGCTTGCCTGCCACGCGCTGCGTCTCGCGGGACTGGTCGTTGGCCACCAGGGCCAAGTTTTCCACCACCGCGTTCAGGCTGGCATGCAAGGAGCGCGGCATGTCAGCACGCAAGATCAGCAGCTCGGCCACCTTCTCGGGCTGGATCACGTTGCGGTAGACCTTGCGGTAAATCTCAAAGCCGCTGACGCTGCGCAAAATGGCGCTCCAGTGGTAGAAATCGTATTCTTGGTCTTTCTCCACCCTCGCGCCGTAAAAGTCTGCTTCCAGTGCATGGAACTTCACGTCCACCAAGCGCGCGGTGTTGTCCGAGCGCTCTAAAAATGTGCCCAAGCGCATAAAGTGCAGCGCCTCGTCCATCAGCATGGTGCCCACGGTCACGCCCCGGCTCAGGTGGCTGCGAAACTTCACCCACTCAAAAAACTTGGCCGGGTCGGCCTCAAAATCTCCTGCCTTGAGCATGCGGTTGACTTCTAGCCAGGTTTGGTTTTGCGTCTCCCACACCTCAGTGGTCAGCGTGCCGCGCACGGCCCGGGCGTTCTCGCGGGCCGACTTGATGCAACTGACAATGGACGACGGGTTCATCTCGTCTTTCACCATGAACTCCATGACGGCCTTGGGGCTGACGGCTTTATGCCAATGGTTAAACAGCGGCGTCAGCTCGCTGATAGACAGCACCCCCTCCCATCCCGCCTGCGCGGCTGCGGCAGTTTGCGGCAGCAGGGAGGTTTGGTAATTGATATCGAGCATGCGCGCGGTGTTCTCTGCCCGCTCGGTGTAGCGAGACATCCAAAATAAATGGTCTGCGGTGCGGCTTAACATTGTCTTTCTCCTGTATTACGGGGTTTGAAGAGGGGATGAACTTCCGGACGCAGAGGACGCAAAGGTTACGCAAAGGACGCAAAAGAAGACAAAAAGAAAACAAAAAATAAACTAAAAAACAAAATCTACCATGACCTTCAATTGCTTGAATTCTTGATTCACTTCATTTCCAAATTTTGGTATTCATTTTGGTATTTTTTGGTATTTTCTTTTTTGCGTCCTCTGCGTAACCTTTGCGTCCTCTGCGTCCGGAAGTTCATCCCCACCTCAAAGACTTTTATTTTTCCAAGATCCAAGTATCCTTAGTCCCCCCGCCCTGCGACGAATTGACCACCAAAGACCCATCCTTCAAGGCCACCCGCGTCAAGCCCCCCGGCACCATTTGCACGGTTTTACCCGACAGCACAAAAGGCCGCAAGTCGATGTGGCGCGGCGCAATGCCGCTGTCTACAAACGTAGGACAGGTGCTGAGCGACAAGGTAGGCTGCGCAATGTAGTTGCTGGGGTTGGCCAGCAGCGCGGCGCGAAAATCTTCTATCTCTTTGGCGGTAGACGCAGGCCCCACCAGCATGCCGTAGCCGCCTGCGCCGTGCACTTCTTTCACCACCAGGTGTTTCAGGTTGTCCAGCGTGTACTGCAGGTCGCTCTTATTGCGGCACATGTAGGTGGGCACGTTGTTCAAGATCGGCTTTTCACCCAGGTAAAACTCGATCATCTTGGGCACGTAGGGGTAAATGGATTTGTCGTCAGCCACGCCCGTGCCCGGCGCGTTGCAAATCGTCACATGGCCGGCCTTGTAGGCGTCGAGCAGGCCTTTGCAGCCCAGCGAACTGCTCGGGCGGTGCACGGAGGGGTCGAGAAAATCGTCGTCCAGACGGCGGTAGATCACGTCTACCCGCTGCGGGCCGCGTGTGGTGCGCATGTACACAAAACGGTCTTTGACAAACAGGTCTTGCCCCTCTACCAGCTCCACGCCCATTTGCTGGGCCAAGAACGCGTGCTCAAAATACGCGCTGTTGAGCATTCCGGGGGTCAGCACCACCACGGTGGGGTCTACCGACGAATCGGGCGACACGGCGCGCAAAGTATCAAGCAGCAAGTCGGGGTAATGCGCCACGGGGGCCACTTTGTTTTGTGCAAACAGGTCGGGAAACAGCCGCATCATCATCTTGCGGTTTTCCAGCATGTAGCTCACGCCGCTGGGCACGCGCAGGTTGTCTTCCAGCACGTAATATTCGCCCTCACCTTTGGCGTTGGGGGCTCGCACGATGTCGATACCGGAGATGTGCGAGTAAATGTTGTTCGGCACATCAACGCCCATCATCTCGGGGCGGAACTGGGCGTTTTTCTCGATCTGCTCACGCGGCACAAGGCCGGCCTTGATGATCTCCTGGTCGTGGTAGACGTCAT
>JAYVDN010000653.1:0-6638 GCA_043749385.1 Polaromonas sp. | reverse complement strand
GCCACTTGTTACTCCTATGGGAAGTATTAAGGCACAAGGATTGGAGCAGCAGGACAGTCGTTGCAGCGACGGTCCATGATTATTTTTTAGTAGGCATTTGGCTACGCAGCTTTGACCATTGGAAATGTGCCGACTTCGGTTACTCCGCCGCCGCAGGCGAGTTCGACGATGAAGCGAACGAATTTCGCTACCGGCTCCTCCGGAAAGGGAGCAAACAAACCAAACCCGCTACCGCACGCTAAACGGCGCCTGATAAGGCCGCCCAAACGCTACCCCCGCCACCACCGTCCCCGAAGGCCGCAAATACACCTTGCCCTGCCTGGTGTTGTTCCGCGTATCAACAAACGACACCGGGCCGTCGACGATTTCAAGAATCGACAAATCGGCCGGCGCCCCAAGCTGCAAGGTGCCGTGTTTCGGGATGCGACCAATGACGCGGGCGGGTGCGGCGGTCGCCATGCTGACGACTTCGGGTAGCGTGAAGCCGAGGCCGATGAGCTTGCTCATGACCCACGGCAAGTACGGCATGCCGGGCGTGTTGCCTGAGAACACATGCACGTCGCTTGAGATCGTGTCGGGTGGGCAGCCTTGGGCGATGGCGGCTTCGGCGATGGTGTAGTCGAAGCTGCCGCCGCCGTGGCCGATGTCGAAGATGACGCCGCGTTTTTTGGCGGCCAAGGCTGCGGGCAGCAGCTTACCGTCTTGCACGATGTTGGTACCCACACCGGCGTTGTTGGGCGCGCCCGAGTAGCAGTGCGTCAGCACGTCGCCGGGGCGCAGCAGGTCGAGGATTTGCGACATCAGCGCCTGGTCGGCCACACCGCCGATGTGGCACATGATTTTGGCGGGCACGCCCGACAGTTCGCAGGCTTTGATGGCGCGCTTGAGGGGCTCGGTGCCGTGGCGGGCGATGACGTTTTCGCTCATGCGCACCTTCACGCCCAGCACCATGTCGGCGTTCTCGGCCACAGCGCGGGCGGCTATCTCGGGCTGCGCGTAGTCGATGTTGAACAGCTCGGGCACGGGGAAGCCCGCAAGGCCGGCCACAGCGATGTGCACAAAGGCAAACTGCCGCGTGCGCGATGCGGGTACGACAAAGCGGCGAAAGGCGGCAAAGTTATTGGCACCACCGTCGCCTGCCGACACTACGGTGGTGGTGCATTGGTGGGTGATCAGCTCGTCGGCTGGAATGCCGATGGCGCTGCCGTAGGGGTAGGTGTGGCAGTGCAGGTCGATCAGGCCGGGCGTGACCAGCTTGCCACCGGCGTCCATCACGCGCTGCGCACGCTCGGGGGCAATGCTGGCATCGATCAGTTCGATCTTGCCAAAACGAATGCCGATGTCGCGCTTGCCTGAAAGGCTTTGGCTGGGGTCCATCACATTCGCGTTGCGGATCAGCAGGTCAAACTTGTCGTCGGGGCCCATGGCGGCCAGGGCCGCGCCGGGCGCAGCGCCCAAAGCGGCCAGCGACGCGCCAGCTTGCAATAGTTGTCTACGGGTAGTGGTGTCCATGCTTGTCTCGCTTTTCTAAAATCTGCGCGCCTGCTGAAGTGGGCTGCGCAGTGGGAGAAAGTATCGCGGCGGCTGGCAGCACCGTCAATATGCCCCTGTCCCAGCAAGGACATCGGGCGTCAGAGTGACTGGTAGCGCAGCACCGGGGCCGAATTGTCCGTGCGTTCGCAGCCCAAGCTGATATAGCCCGAGCCTACCAACTGGCACTCACCCCGCCGTAGCGCTACCGCGTTGGGCTGCTCGCCCACATATACCCAGGTGCCAAAGCTAGACACGTCGGCCAGCACCCAGTGCGTACCGCGCCAAGCGATGCTGCAATGCAGGCGTGATACCCGGGCATCGCTCACCACCATGAACTGTGCCGCCTCCGAGTTTTCGGAGGTGGTGTGCAAAGCGCGGCCTATGTGGGCGCGGCCATGGGGCGACTCCAGCACTGCTGCATGGCCAAGGGCTTGGCCAGGGTCAGAGTGCAAACGCAAAGACAAGCGTCCAGTACGCACTGGCGCGGCGATAGAAGCGCCCATGATGGTGAAATCACTCTCGACTTCGTCATGCCATTGCACCCGAAACACTTCGGTCGCATCGGTTTTACCACGCAAGAAGATAGGCCCCAAGCTGTGGAGCAGATTTTTCAGCACCCCAGGCAAGGCACTGCGTACCTGCGCGGTCGCTAAAATTTGCCCACCGCTGGCTAAGTCGGCCAGGCGCGCCGCGCTGTTTACCGCGTCGCCAAAGCAATCGCCGTCTATCTCCACCACCTCACCCGACTCCATGCCTAATTGCATTTGTACCGCCGCATGCATGGTACCGATTGGGCCGCTGGGATACACGGGATGGTCTTGCAATTGCTGCTGAACGGCCACGCAAGCCGCTAGCGCATCGGCCTCGCTGGGAAACAGCACAAACAGCCCGTCCCCCAGGAGTTTCACCACCCGGCCGCGGTGGAGTTCAAAGGTTTTGCTTATGGTGGCGATCAACTGCGTCACAAAGCGCGAGGCCGCAGCATCGCCCAAGCTTTCATACAAGCTCGTGCTGCCTACCAAGTCTGCAAAAACAACGGTTGTCACGGTGGTATATTCATCACGCAAATTTACCCTGCCAATTATGCAGGCCGTTTAAACATCGTCCGTGCGGCTTCTACTTGCGCGCGATGGTGACAGCCATCCAAGTGGTCGTTGACCACGCCCATGGACTGCATCAATGCGTACATGGTGGTGGGGCCGACAAAGCTGAAACCCAGTGTTTTAAGCGCCTTGCTCAAGGCCAGAGATTCCTCGGACTGCGTGAGCGTGCTGGCAATTGCGGGGGTCATTGCCGTGGGCCGTGTTTTGGCTGCAGGCTCGTGCGCCCACACCATTTTGGCCAGCGCGCCAGGGCCTTGCTTGTCGATCAGCTCACTCACGCGTTGAGCGTTGTTGATGGCGGAGACGATTTTTCCGCGATGGCGGATGATGCCCGCGTCCAGTACCAGGCGGTTCATGTCTTGCTCCGTAAAACGCGCCACTTTTTCAAAATCAAAACCCGCAAACACCGCACGAAAGCGCTCGCGCTTGCGCAGCACGGTAATCCAGGACAGGCCCGATTGAAAGCCCTCTAAAGTGATTTTTTCAAACAGCCGGCGCTCGTTGTCCACTGGCATACCCCACTCGTGGTCGTGGTAATGGATGTAGTCGGCAAACGCCTCACCCTGGTTGCACCATGAGCAGCGGTGTTTAGCATCGGGGTGGTGGATGAGGGAGAGGGGCATGGGTGCAGCTAACTGATGTGGCAACTAATGCCAAGTATCTTAGCTGCAATGCGTGCTGCTAAAACCACGCAGTATTTTGGCGTGGCGCAGTGCAAACAGCGTGTGCAACGCAGATGCGGCTTGGTTAAAAGCTTGTTTAAAAGTGTGAAGCCCGCCGATAGGCCGGATTTTGTGGATTGGCGCAATCTTGCGATAACGCCAACGTGACCGCCATTCATCTGGGCCGCAGCTTGCGCTGACGGCTCGGTGCTACCTACCCGCACACTCTCCGGGACCGGATCAACGTGTGCCTATTTGGTATTGCTGCGCGTAGAGATTGCCCGTTTCACCCGAACTAAATCGGCTCGTCTCTGTTGCTCTAATCCTCAGCTTATGCCTTGCGGTTTTCACTGGAGAGTCGTTAACTCCTACGCTGCCCTTTGCAGTCCGGACCTTCCTCCAGTACCAGGTTTCCCATATGGCACCAGCGGCGGTCTAGCGGGCTTCACGGGTTGATTATCGCCGCTAGGGGGCTGGGCGTGCGCTTTGTCACGCCGATGGTGCGTACAAACGTACTTTATTTGCGGATACCGGGCTTTCTCGCCGTCTGCACGCCTGGCGAGGCAGGGATGGCCTGATAATACGGGTTAACCCCATATTTACTCTTTAGGCACCTTGGCCCACGAGGCCACCCAGGTGCCTTGCGCTCACTATGTCAACATCTCCTCTTTGTTTGGTCGCCGATGCCTCGTGCGACATTCCAGCCAGCGCTTTGGCGCATCCCCAACTTCGTATCTTGCCCGTGCGTGTGTTTGTGGGGGACAAAAAAATGCTTGACCAGCGTGACCCTGCGGCCACGCAACGCTTTTACCTTGAATGCCTGAACTCACCCGCCGCCACCGGGGGGCGCTCTGAGCCGATGACCACCGACGACATGGTGACGGCTTTCAACACGCAGTTGGCTCTGAACTTTGACCAGATGCTGGGTGTGTTTGTAGCCTCCTCGCGCAGCGCCATTTACCAGCGGGCCAAGCTGGCGGTGGCGCGGGCGCGGATTGAGTCGTTTGCGGTGCGTGCACGCGCTGGCAAGTTAGCGCAGTTGCAGGCTGACTGCGTGGACAGTCAAGCGTTTTTTGCAGGCTACGGCGTGCAGGTGATGGATTTGCTGGACAAGGTAGACAAAGGCGTGGGCATTACCGACTTGATCGCCGCGCAGCGCGACACCGTGGCACAAACCTATGCCTATATGGCACCGGGCGATGTGGGCTATATTTTGCAGCGGGCAGCGCTCAAGGGTGAAAAATCGGTCAGCGCGCTGGCAGGCTTTGCCGCCAAAACGCTGTCCATCACACCCATCTTGTGTGGCCACATGGGCCATACCGAGCCGGTGGGGCGCAAACTGGGCAAGCTCAAAGCGCGCGAAGCCGTGGTGGAGATGGGCCTGCGCATGCTGAAAACCAAGCTGCTCTTGTCGCGCCATATGTGCTTTTCATACAGCGGCGTGCTCAAAGATATTGAGGCCATGCCAAGCTACCAAGTGCTATGCACCACTGCCACCAAGGCGGGTGTGCAAGTGCACCTGACGGCCATGTCCATGACGGGCTCGGTCAATGTGGGGCCCGACGCGCTGGTCATTGGCGTGCTGGCCAAGCCGCACACGGTGGCAGACCTGCTCTAGATGGCAACCATTGGACGCAAAAAAACCCGCAATGAGCGGGTTTTTTTATGCAAGAAAAAACGCCTGTTACTTGAGTGCTTGGAGCGCTGCTATGCGCTCCTCCATCGGCGGGTGGGTGCTGAACAGTTTGCCCAGACCGCCTGTAATGCCCATCGCGGCCATGTTCTTGGGCAGCTCGCCAGGCACCATGCCGCCCAGGCGCATCAGCGCGGCTTGCATCGAGCGGCTTTGGCCCATCAGACTGGCAGCGCCTGCATCGGCCTTGAACTCGCGGTGGCGGCTGAACCAGGCCACGATGATGCTGGCCAAGAAGCCCAGCACCACTTGCAGCACCATGGTGACCACGAAGGAGCCAATGCCCGGGCCGCTGTCGTTGCCACGGCGCAGGGCATTGTCGATAAAGTGGCCAATAACGCGGCTGAGGAAGAACACAAAGGTGTTCATCACGCCTTGGATCAAGGTCATGGTCACCATATCGCCGTTGGCGATGTGGGCGACCTCGTGGCCTATCACGGCTTCAACTTCTTCTTTGGTCATGCTTTGCAGCAGACCGGTAGACACGGCCACCAAGGCGGAGTTTTTGAATGCGCCAGTGGCAAAAGCATTGGGCTCACCGTCGTAGATGGCTACCTCGGGCATGCCAATGCCGGCCTTGTCAGCAAACTTGCGCACGGTCTCGACGATCCATGCCTCATCTGCGTTTTGCGGTTGTTCGATGACGCGCGCGCCGGTGCTGCGCTTGGCCATGAATTTGGACAGCAGCAGCGAGATGATGGCACCGGTAAAACCGATCACCAGTGACGTGGCCATGAGCGAGCCCAAGTTCATGCCATTGGGGCCCATGTAGTTACCCAGCCCAAAGATGCTGGAGACGATACCCAGCACCACCATCACGGCAATGTTGGTGGCCAGAAACAAGAAGATGCGTTGCATAGCAGTGTGGTATTCATAGCCCAAGAAGATGGGCCGATGTCGCGAATGTTAGGGCCAAATTGATAAAAATCAAGTGCGGCGCGCCACGGCCCGGCATTTTTTAAGGATTTGGTGCAGAAATCGGCGGTTCCACTGCTATCTCCCGCGCCGCTCTGAACACCTTGGCATCGTCATAAAACCCGGGATCTTCGTTGGCGGCCCACCAGAGCGGCACACCCAATACGGGCAGAGGAATAAAGGGTTTTGGGGCTAGAGAGGCTGGGCTCAGCTGCAAAGCGGTAGCCTCATCCAAGTCAGTCAGTGCTATTGTTTCAGTAGTCGTTTGCGCAATATACACATGGGCTGTGATCGATTTGTAGGGTGTAACCAGTTTTTCCAGTAGCGCGTGGCCAAACAGCACTGGCTGGCTATCTTGCCATTGCGCACGAAGATCGATAAACGCGCGCTGCCACTGCTTGGCGCGCAAAGCTTCAACCAACTGAGTAGCGGTTTCGTTGGCGCAGCAGGGCCAAATAGCTGCGTTTTCATCAAACAGCGTCAGAGCATCGCGCAGCGCGCCGCGTGTGGCCTGCACGCCGCCAGCCGCTAGCTCGCCGTACTGCAGCGCATTCAAACGCCGCTTCGTATGCGGAAACACCAGCCACGCCAAGCCGTTAAAAAAGTCATGCAAATTCTCGCGCGTGGGTACTTGGCCGGATTCAAAAATGTAGGTCTCGTAGGCTACGCCTTCTGGCAAGGCGGTCTGCGGCACAAAATGGAGGGGCGCGGTACGCGCCATGTTGGGTGCGG
>JAYVDN010000652.1:0-3681 GCA_043749385.1 Polaromonas sp. | reverse complement strand
CCCGTGAGCAGGCTGAGAACGACGAAAACAAGCGCCGCATCGTCAACCGTGGCCGTCAGCCCGACCTACATTTGCTGGTGCACAACCGCGAACAACCCTTCCGCCCGATTGCGCATGCGCTGTTTGACGACATGGCTCCGTTTGCTGAGATGCTGGATGACGCTTATGGTAGCAACGCCTACGCCACAACCATGGCGGCTCTGCGTCAGCGCGTTGACAACCCCGATTTCACGCCTTCAGCACAAGTATTGGCAGCCGCGCGTGAAGCCGGCGGTTACTTCAAGTACGCCAAGCAAATGGCGCAGCAACACCACGCGAGCTTGCTGGCTACGCCATTAAATGCTGCAACGACAGCGCGGTTCGAAGCTAGCGTGGTGGACTCGTTGGCGGAGCAGAAGGCGATGGAAGCTTCAGATAAGCTGAGTTTTGGGGACTATGTAGCGGCGTATTACCGTTAAATTCGACCATTACTGCTATTTTTATAGTAGCTGCTCAGGCAATAAATACGCCGGCTACAGCCGGTATCTTTATGGCAAGCCATTCACCTTGAGGATGCGCAGGTTTGTGCCTATGTATAAATTACCAGCATGCACCCTCACACTGGCAGTCACTCCGCCTGGGCCTAGCACGCTGGGCAACACGCCTTCTGCAAAAGCAGCCCCGCTTCCTGCGGTACCAACGACGGTGGTAACCTCGCCAGCGGCTGTGATTTTACGAACCGTGTAGTTATCGTGGTCAGTAACATACACCATGCCTGAATTGCCCAACGCGATACCGTAAGGGCGGTTAAAGTTAGCAGCCAGGCCCACACCATCTACTGTACCTTTGGTGCCGTTACCTGCAAAGGTGCTGACTTCGCCAGCCGGTGTTATTTTGCGAATCGCATTGTTCTCATAATCTGTGACCAACAAGGTGCCCATTGAGTCAGCCACCACACCAACGGGATGATTGAATCTGGCCGCCGAACCCATACCATTGACACGTTCAGCAATTCCAGCCGAGCCAGCCACTGTCGTCACGACGCCTGTATTGCTTATTTTCCGAATGGTGTGGTTGTAACGATCAGCAACATAGATATTGCCCGCACTGTCCAGGGCAAGACCTCTAGGGCCATTAAACGTTGCGGCCGTACGCATCGCATCCAAACTTCCCAGTGTGCCTGAGATGCCCGCAAAATCACTGACTATACCTGCAGCGGTAATTTTACGAATAACATGGTTATCGCCATCAGCAACATACACATTGTCTGCGCCGTCAATCACGATGCCGGATGGCCTATTAAAACGCGCATCTAATACTGAGCCGTTGGCAGCGCCGCCTATTCCAGCCAAACCCGCATAGGTGCTGACTTCCCCCTCTGGGGTAATTTTGCGAATAATATGGTTGTAAAAGTCCGTGGCCAAAATATTGCCTGCACTGTCATGCACCATGCCATATACACCATGAAAGCTGGCGACATCACCGGGACCATTAGCCGCGCCTTCACCACCATTACCCGCCAACAAAGTCAACTCTAAGGGCACGGCCTTCAGCACATAATATGAAATGCCTTCGTAGAAAAAGATGCTGGCATAGTTGGCAATGATGGCGTCCTTCTCGGCCTCATAGGCGCTAAACAGGTAGGTGCCATTGGTCAGATTTCTGAATCGGTGCAGTGGGCTAAAGCCAGGAGCGGGTGTTGCGCTGGCATACCAGGCTGTGCCTTCTAAGAAAAAGGTGGCGCTGTAGTTGGCAATGATGTCGTTTTTTTCGCCATTGTTGATGGTGTACAGGTAGGAGCCATTGATCACATTTCTGAATCTATAAACGGGTGCTAAGCCAGGGTTGATGCCCAAAGATGCGTAAAAAGCTGTGCCCTCTAAGTTCCACCTGGGGTTGCCGGCCAAGGCACTGGTCATCTCTGTGGGATAGATACTGAAGAAGTAGGAGCCAACGAGGCTGGTGTTTTGCGCCCGTTGCACCTGGGAGTACAAACCTGCGGTGTAAGAGGTGGCAGCTTGTGGGGTGACGGTTGTTGGACTGTAGCTTATGGCCACGTTGGCTTGGGATGCGTTGTACTTAAGAACTGCGGGGTTTTGCGCCAGTTGTAGGGCTGCAGTTGCGGCATGCTCTGCCGGTAGCATGCCCCCTGGGTAGGCCAGCGCTAGATTAGCCAGCAGATCGCGGGTTGAGCTAGCAGTACTGGCTTGTGTTGCTAATGTTGTAGTATTTGCGGCATTTTTTGCAGTAACCGCACCGGTTTTGTCGCTTTCTTGCTCGCTGCACGCGGCAAGCAAAACCACACTGATACCTGCTAACGCCAATTTTGCCATTCCAAAAGCACGGCTCACATTGACTCGTTGCTGCGATAAATAGCTATCGGACATAACCAGTCTCCCTTTTTGTACGCAGCGTGGGTGCTGGACTTTATATGTTTATTTTGAAGGTTTTTAATAAAGAATAATTTCTTTTTTAAGGCAATATTGCAAAAATTAGAAGGTATCCCCTGGTCGCTCCACGTATTTAAAGGTGAAATATGCTGTAAGAGCATCCGTCGGCGCAAAGTACGTCTCGCCAATAATCAATAAGTTCTCAATCAAGCCAATGACGACGACCGCATGGTTTGAAGCCAGTGTCGCGGATTCATTGGTGGAGCAGAAGGCGATTGAAGCTTCCGATAAGGTGATTTTTGAGGACTATGTAGCGGCGTATTACCACTGAATTTGCTATTTTAATAATAGCAATTTAGGCAATAAATACGACGGCTATAGCTCATTTACAACCACTAATAAAGGCAACAGCACCCCCGCCCCCAGCTTTCTTGACCGCTCACCGCTCCAGCCCACGCCCGCATCGGGCAGATTCGCATTGTCTTTGAAGGGCATCTCGATGGTGAAGGCCAGGCAACCAAACTGTTGGGCGATCCAGTTGGTGGCGAGCGTGGGGTTGGCGGTGCCCTTGGGGGTTTTGCCGTAACCTTGCTCGGTTTGAAAGTCTGGGCTGGTGGCTAGCCATGAGGCTTTGAAAGTGTTTTCTAGTGCTTCGATATTGGCCGTGTAACCTGGGTTGCCTTCTGAGCCGGCGACAAAGTTGTAGGGCAGGCCTTCGTCGCCGTGGGCGTCCAGACACAGGTCAACGCCGGTTTTCAGCATGTTTTGGCGGACTAAAAACACCTCGGGCGAGCGCTGCATCGTGGGGGATTGCCACTCGCGGTTCAGGTTCGCCCCCGCTGCGTTGGTGCGCAGGTTGCCCCGCACGGCGCCGTCGGGGTTCATGTTGGGGACGATGTGGAAGACGCATTTGGCTAGCAGCACGCGGCTGACGGGGTCGTCCACATCCAGCAGACGCTCCAAAAAGCCTTCAACAAACCACTCGGCCATCGTTTCGCCGGGGTGTTGGCGGGCGATCAGCCAGATATTCTTTTTATGTTTAACGGCTGAAGACGCGTCGGTGATGTGCAGCACATTCATGTCGCGGCCATCGATGGTGTGGCCTAGAAACACGCTTTGCACATGCTCAGATTCCGCCGCTGAACCGAGCAAATCGAGGTACCGCTCGTAAGAATACGGTTCGAAATAGGCGAAATAGATGCTGTTTGTGTCTGGTGTGATTGTTGCCGTCATCACCTTATTGTCAGATGAAGCGTCAAACGCCGTATCAATGCGAAACCACAGCTGGCGGTCATAGCTGGCAACGACGCGG
>JAYVDN010000651.1:0-7752 GCA_043749385.1 Polaromonas sp. | reverse complement strand
CAAACCTTGGAGTGCTACTTATGCACAGGATCACAAACATTGAAATTACTTAAAAACAACTTGACTTTGAACACAGTTGCTCCTTTATGCCGCTACGCTCAGTGCGCCACCGACCTGATCTTGCAGGCGTTGTGAGCGTTCCACCTGGTGCAGACAACATGCCTCCGGCATGGCGGGTGGTTCATTGCCATTGGGGACAACCTCCTTTGCGCACAGCGGGTCTTGCCCCACCGCATGCCAAGCATCAGGGCGTACAAACACCCTATACCCGGTATCCTGTTGTCCAATGTATGCCGCGTCAAATATGGCCCAATTTTCCTACCCACCGTCTTTCACATAGACCCCTAAGGCTGGTATCCCGATTACAAGCCCAGCAAAGCCGGATCGCCCCGCCCCAAGCGCACGATCACTGGCGCGTCGCCGGTCAAATCCACCACCGTGGTGGGCTCGCTGGCGCACGCTCCCGCGTCAATGATGGCCGCCAGGGCGTGCTCAAACTGGTCGCGGATGGCTTCGTAGTCGTTCAACGCCTCGGTTTCACCGGGTGTAATCAAGGTGGTGGCCAAGAGTGGCGCGCCGTGCAGGGCCAGCAGTTCTTGCAAGGTGTGGTGGTCAGGCACCCGCAGGCCAATCGTCAGGCGCTTGGGGTGGCTCAGGCGACGGGGGACTTCTTTGGTGGCCTCCAAAATGAAGGTGAAGGGGCCGGGGGTGCCCGCCTTGAGCATGCGAAACTGGGCGTTGTCTACCCGCGCATAGGTGGCCAGCTCTTTCAGGTCGCGGCACAGCAAGGTGAGGTGGTGCTTGTCGTCTACACCGCGAATCCGGCGCAGTGCGTCGGCGGCGGTTTTGTCGTCCAGGTGGCAAGCCAGGGCGTAGCTGGAGTCGGTGGGCACGGCCACGATACCGCCTTTTCCCAGCAAGGCCGCGGCTTGTTTGAGTAAGCGCGGTTGCGGGTTGTCGGGGTGAACTTGGAACAGTTGGGCCATAGCTTAGCCATTATGCAAGTAGGCGCTTGCCACTGCTTTAGGTGGCGCTTTGCACCTGGGCGTCCATGGCAATGGTTTGGCGCCGCTCACGCACTGTCAGCCAGGCGCTGGCTGCGCCGCTGGCACCGATCAGCGCCATGCCCATGAGGGACCAGCCATCGGGCACGTAGCCAAACACCAGCCAGCCGCCCAGCAGGGCAAACACGATTTGGGTATACAGATAGGGCATCAGCACCGAGGTGGAGGTTTTTTGGTAGGCCAGCAGCAGCAGGCAGTGCCCGCAGGATGCGGCCGCGCCCATGACAAACAGCAGCGCCCACAGATGCCAGCTGCCCAGCGGAGAGAACACAAAGGGTAGTGCGACGCTCATGATCACAGTGCCAACAATGCCGGTGTACAGGTTGGTGGTGAGGGGGTCTTCTGCCTTGGCCATTTTGCTGGACAGTAACTGAAATCCGGTGTTGGAGGCGACGCAGCCCAGCGGCAGCAGCATGGCGGCATTGAACCCGTGGTGGTTGGGGCGGATGATGACCAGCGTGCCGACAAACCCGCCCACCACCAACAGCCAGCGCAGCGGTGAGACCGTTTGCTTGAACATAGTGGCCGATACCAAAGTGACGACCAGAGGCGTGATCATGATGATGGCGGTAAATTCGCCCACGGGCATCACGGTGAGGCTGGAAAACGCAAAGGCGGTGCTGATCAGCAGCAGCAGGCCGCGCGCCACCTGAAACTTGGGCTGCACCGTGCGCAACATGCCCATGCCGCGCGAGGGCGCTAGCCAGAGCGCCGTAGCGGTCGCCTGAAAGGCGTAGCGCAACCATAGTGCCATCAACAGCGGTACGAAGGCACTGAGGTACTTTACCGTCGTGTCCAGCACGGCAAAGCACGCGGAGGCGGCAATGGCAAATGCGATGCCTGCAAGAATGAGGCGGCTGTGCATCAAGGGGCAAGGCTTGCGACGGCGGGGGCGTACTGGATACGCTCGTGTAGCAGCTCCCACACGGGCGTGAGGCCACCGGGTAGATAGGGCAGGGTGCCCAGGTCGGTGTGGCTCTCGGTGGGGCTGTGAAAGTCGCTGCCGCGCGAGGCCGCAAGGTTAAATTCTTTGGCGGTCTCAGCGTATTTGACAAACTCGGCAGCGGTGTGGCTGCCGGTAATGACCTCGGTGGCGCGGCCGCCGTGGGCTTTGAACTCGGTGAACAGCGCGTACTCTTCGGTGGGGGTAAATTTGTAGCGGCCCGGGTGGGCGATGACGGCCACGCCGCCCGCATCGGTAATCCAGTGCACGGCGTCGCGCAGGCTGGCCCAGCGGGTGGGCACGAAGCCGGGGTTGCCTTCGGTGAGGTATCTGCGAAACACCTCATGGGTTTCTTTGCACACCCCAGTTTCCACCAAAAAGCGTGCGAAATGGGTGCGCGAGATGAGCTCGGGATTGCCCACAAACTTGAGCGCGCCTTCGTAGGCACCGTGGATGCCCACTTTGGCCAGTTGGGCTGACATTTCTTTGGCCCGCTCCCCGCGCCCGCCGCGTGTGGCCTGCAGGCCCGCGCGCATGCTGGGGCTGTCGGCATCAAAACCCAAGCCCACGATATGCACGGTCTCTTGCGCAAACGTCACGGATATTTCGGTGCCGGTCAGGTAGTGCAGGCCCTGCGCTTGGGCGGCGGCGGCGGCGCGGTGCTGGCCGCCGATTTCGTCATGGTCTGTCAGCGCCCACAGCTCTACGCCATTGGTTTTGGCACGTTCGGCCAGGGCTTCAGGGGTGAGGGTGCCGTCGGAGACTACGCTATGGCAGTGCAGGTCGGCGTTGAGGATAGATTTTGCTGTCACTAGCCTATTTTACTTGCTTGGCAATAGCTGCTTTGCGATGGCAGGTATGGCGGGCGCGGATTTTTTCAGGCGGCGGTGTTTTTAAGGTTTTATTTCGCTGCTGATTTTATAGCTGCTCCCGCGATATTTCATTGGGCTGCAGGCTGATGGGTACCTCAAAATAGGGTGAAAATAGGCTGTTTTGGGTAGGATTTGGGTTTCTTGAGTGTCCTGGAGCTTGAAAAACGTTCCAGAACATGCTGTTTTTATATATGAATAGGGCTGTAGGCCCATGAAATATGGCGAGAGCAGCTATGAAATGCGTAGTGTGTAGCCAAGCGCCTGGGCAGCGAGTATGGCGTACAAAACCAGGCCCCCTCAGCCCAACACACAAGCACCCAAAGACAGCCCTGCAAAAGCAGACAACCCAGGTAGATGCCCGATCATCAAACCCCCACCCCGTGGATACTCCTGATACGAAAGCACCCGTACAGCGCTTACCATAGGCGCAGTGAATACATTGCTTGACAGTGCCTGGGCGGCGCTGCGTTTAATCAGCTCTTTCGACGCTGCGTTGCTGGACATTATGGGCCGCTCGCTGGCGGTGAGTGGGCTGGCCTGCCTGCTGGCTTGCAGTGCGGGGCTGGTGCTGGGCGCCTGGCTGGGTGTGGCGCGGTTTGGTGGGCGCGGGGCGGTGCTGGCGCTGCTCAATACCCTGCTGGCGCTGCCAGCCGTAGTGGTGGGTTTGCTGGTGTATTTGCTGCTGTCGCGCAGCGGGCCACTGGGTTTTCTGGGTTGGCTTTTTTCGTTCAAAGCCATGGTGCTGGCGCAGGCCGTGCTGGTGCTGCCGGTGATGACGGCGCTGACCCGCCAAGTCATTGACGATGCCCACAACGCGCACGGCGAACAATTGCAATCCATGGGCGCGGGTATCTGGCTGCGCAGCCTGTTGCTGGCGTGGGACGAGCGCTACGCCTTGCTCACAGTGCTGATCGCCAGCTTTGGCCGCGCTATTTCTGAGGTGGGGGCGGTGATGATCGTGGGCGGCAATATCGATGGCTTTACACGGGTCATGACCACCGCGATAGCGCTGGAAACCAGCAAAGGCGACTTAGCGCTGGCACTGGGCTTGGGCATGGTGCTGTTGCTGATTGTGCTGCTACTCAACGCCGTAGTGGCAGCCGTCAAAGCTTGGCGTGAGCGCGTGGAGGCCAGAGCCTTATGAGTGCACTCATTACTCTGGAAAACGCCGGTGTGCGCTTTGGCCGGGTGCAGGCCTTGCAAGGCGTGAGCTTGCAGGTGCAGCGCGGTGAAAGCATTGCCTTGGTGGGTGGCAATGGCGGTGGTAAAAGCACCCTGCTACGGCTGGCGCACGGCCTGCTTGTGCCCAGTGTGGGCCAAGTGCAACGCGACACCACGGCCAGGCAGGCTTTTGTGTTCCAGCGGCCCTTTGTGCTGCGTACGACCGTGTTGACCAATGTGGCGCTGGCCGCTTGGTTGCGTGGTGAGCCATGGGCTACGGCCAAGCTGCACGCCTTGCAGGCGCTGCGCGATGTGGGCCTGCAAGACCTGGCCACACGCCAGGCGCGCACCTTGTCTGGTGGGCAGCAGCAGCGCCTGGCCTTTGCCCGCGCGCTGGCCGCGCAGCCCGATGTGCTGCTGCTGGACGAGCCTACTGCCAGCCTGGCACCACAAGCCAAGCGCGAGGTGGAAGCGCTGATGCAGCAGTGCGCCCAGCGCGGCATCACCTTGCTGTTTGCCAGCCACAACCTGGGCCAGGTCAAGCGCCTGGCCACGCGGGTGGTGTGCCTTGAAGCCGGGCAGGTGGTGGCCGACAAAGCGACGCAAGATTTCTTTGACAAACCGCTGCCCGATGCGGCTGCGCGCTTTGTTGAGGGTGAGATGGTTTGATAAATGAAGGCATACGTTATGAACATACACAGCTACCACCAGTGTGACCGGTACGTAATGCTATTTAAGCCTCTAGTCCAATATTTAATTGCGACGGCAGCTATAGTTTTAGCAGCTATAGGTATGACCGCAGGCACTGCCCATGCGCAAAGCATGGTCATGGCATCGACCACATCGACCGAGCAGTCGGGCCTGTTTGGCCACTTGCTTCCCGCTTTCAAACGCGCCAGCGGCGTGGATGTGAAAGTAGTGGCTTTGGGTACCGGCCAGGCCATCGACATGGGCCGACGCGGTGATGCGGATGTGCTGTTTGTGCACGACACCGCAGCGGAGGAAAAGTTTGTGGCCGATGGCTTTGGCCTACAGCGCTACCCGGTGATGTACAACGATCTGGTACTGATCGGCCCCAAAGCAGACCCTGCGGGCGTGCAGGGCAAAGACATCGTGCAGGCCATGGGCAAGCTCTTGGCCGGCAACGCGGCGTTTGTGTCCCGGGGTGACAAGTCGGGCACCCACGCGGCTGAGCTGCGCTTTTGGGCGCTGGCAAAGGTTGGCGACATCAAAGGCACGGGCTACAAGGCCTGTGGCTGCGGCATGGGCGCGGCGCTGAACATGGCGGCATCCTCCGGGGCCTATGTGTTGGCTGACCGTAGCACCTGGCTCAGCTTTAAAAACAAAGCTGAGTTGGAGGTGCTGGTGCAAGGGGACCCGCGCTTGTTTAACCCCTATGGCGTGATTGTCGTCAACCCGGCCAAACACCCGCATGTGAAGGCTGCTTTGGCACAAAAATTTGTAGACTGGGTCATTTCTGCACAAGGACAAACCGCGATTGCCCAGTACCAAGTGGGTGGAGCGCAAGCGTTTTTTCCCAACGCGGGCAAGTAGGCCAAAGTAACGGCGCGCGGTAGGCCGCACAAAGCCCCAAGCCCGCATCAATGCTTGGGTTTGCCCAGCTTGCGGTAAATGGTGGAGCGGCTGATGCCCAGTTGCTCCGCCGCAGCGGCCACATTGCCTTTGAGCTGCCTGACCGTTTGCTTGATCAAATCGGTCTCGTGCTCTTTCAGTGGCTGCGCGAGCGCAGGGCGCGCTGCGCCGTGCATCGCTTGCGATTTAGGTGCCAGCACGCCCGCTCTGCTGGTGCGCACTTGCAAGTGCAGCCCTGACCATAAGGGCACTGCCACCCAAGCGGCGCTGTGCTGCGCGTCAAACAAATGGCCAGCAGAGATGGCAAACACTTCGTCCATGTACAAGCGCTGGGGCGCGGGTGACTGCAGTCCCAGCATCTGCCGCGCCATCGGGTTCATCGCTTCTATCAGGCCGTCAGCGTCCACGCAAAGCAAGCCCTCGTTGTCTTTGCCACTATGCTGGCCCGGCCACTGCAAATGCAGCACCAAAGCGTGTGGGCGGGCTAGCACCAAAGCGTTTTCTATGGCGCGGGCCGAAGTGCTGACCAGGTTCATCAGCTCGGGCCGCTCGGGCACTTCAATACCCGTCACATCCACCATGCCAGCGCACTGTCCATCGGGCCCGAAGATGGGTGCACCCGCACAAGAGTACCACTGCGTATCTTGAAAAAAGTGTTCCCCACGGTGCAACCAGGTGCCGCGCTGCTCTGCCAGCGTAGCGCCGATGGCGGTAGTGCCTACTGCCAGTTCGGACAAATCGACCCCCAGGCGGGTGATCAAATCTGCCCGCGGATCGCTGTGGTCAATAGCGCCGCCAGTGTCCACCACTTCGCCGTGCGCGTTGGTCAAAATGGCGAAGTAACGGGTTTGCGCAATGGCAATGCTCAACTGCTCGAGCGTGCTGCGCGCGGCAGTACGCAGCGTGCGGTTAGCCTCCAGGTTGCGTTGCTGCAACGCAGTGCCTACCGGGTCAAAGCTGATGCGCGCATCAGGCCTGTGGCCGGCTGCCAAACACCGTTGCCACGACTGGGTAATCCAAGGTTGCACATACTGCGCAGCCGTGTTGTGCTCACCGTGCATCACCGCGCGTCGAGCGTCGGCAATGCGGTCTAGTCGGTGTTGAGGTTGCAACGCAGTCATCGCCGTATTGTGTAGCATTTTGAGAATTTAGCTGCAACATATTGCGTACCTAGGGTTGTCCCTAATCCAGTGCGCGTTGGCGACGTTTAACAATACAACAGTTACAAATTTGACAAGCAACGCGTTGCGCAGGATGGTCTTGCCAAGGCTTTAACTTACTGGAGACCCTTATGCAGAAAGTCTTGCACATCAACCCCGATAAATGTACGGGCTGCTTGCAGTGCGAAATGGCATGTAGTTTTGAAAACTACGGCACCTACGCCACCAGCAAATCGCGTATCAAGGTATTTGACTTTCACCACACCGGCAAAAAAGTGCCCTACACCTGCACCCAGTGCGACGAGGCATGGTGCCTGCATGCCTGCCCAGTAGAGGCCATCACGGTAGACAAAGCCACAGGAGCCAAAGTGGTAAACGACTCTACCTGCGTAGGCTGCAAGGTCTGCACCATTGCCTGCCCATTCGGCACAATCAACTACGTGCAGGAAACCGGCAAGGTACAAAAATGCGACCTGTGCGGCGGCGACCCGGCATGCGTGGAGGCTTGCCCTACCCAAGCCATCACTTATGTAGATGCCAACTGGACCGGCATCGACAAAATGAAATCTTGGGCCGACAAACTAGGCAATCAACCTAGCGCGTCTTAAAATTTTTTTGGGCTTCGCGCGGCCATACCACCGCGCAGCCTCTAGCAATACTGGAGATCACATCATGTCATGGGCTGGAAAAATCCTCCGCGTTAACTTGACCACTGGCGTTTGCAAGTCAGAGCCGCTGAATATGCAATGGGCGCAAGCCTATATCGGCTCGCGTGGCCTGGCGGCCAAATACCTCACCACCGAGGTCGATCCTAAAGTCGAGCCACTGTCACCCGACAACAAAATCTACTTCACCACCGGGCCACTTACTGGCACCATGGCCTCTACCGGCGGGCGCTACACCGTGTCTACCAAGAGCCCGCTGACGGGTGCCATCGCCTGCTCCAACTCGGGCGGCTA